>CAKVNA010000123.1 GCA_934776915.1 uncultured Clostridia bacterium | reverse complement strand
TCTTATTTATTTCATGAAGGAAATGCTTACAAATGTCTTTGGAAAGGAAATCAATGTAAGACTTAGACCAGGGTTCTTTCCATTTGTTGAGCCTGGATTTGAACTTGATATTTCTTGTCCGTATTGTGACGGTGACGGTTGTAGGGTGTGCAAGCATGGCGGTTGGATTGAACTTTGTCCATGTGGCATGATTCACCCAAATGTTTTGAGAATGGGTGGCATAGATCCAGACGAATATCAAGGTTTTGCATTTGGACTTGGGTTTTCAAGACTTGCTATGATGAACTTTGACATAACAGAAATAAGACTTCTTAACAGTGGAAATATACAAGCACTTTCACAAGCAAAAATAAAGTGATAGGAGAGAAAAATGATAGTTTCTATAAATTGGATAAAAGATTTTGTAAACCTTGATGGCGTGGACATTGAAAAGTTGATTTCAAAATTCACTTTGGGCGTTGCCGAAGTTGAGGGAATTGAATATAAGGGAAGAAATTTGTCTGGCGTTGTAACTGCCAAAATTTTGAGCGTTGACCCAGTGGAAAACAGCAAAAAACTTCACCTTCTTAAAGTTGATTGTGGGGAGGAAGTTTTGCAAATTGTGTGCGGAGCACCAAATGTAAGAGTTGGACTTATAACCGCTCTTGCAAAAATTGGGGCAAAACTTGGTGACATTACAATTGGCAAGGCAAAACTTGCTGGAATTGAGAGTTTTGGAATGTGCTGCGGCGGTGACGAGATCGGAATTTCTGACGACCACAGCGGCATTGTTGAACTCGATGAAAATACACCAATAGGTGTTGACATTAAGTCTGTTTTGGACATTGAGGATACATTGTTTGAAATTGACAACAAATCTCTTACAAACAGACCTGATCTTTGGGGAATTTATGGCATTGCAAGAGAAATTTCTGCACTGACTGGCAGACCAATAAAACCACTTACACTTGCAGACGAAAAGGATTTTGTGGGTGATAAGGTCAATGTCAAGGTTGATAGCCCAAGTTGCAACAGATACACCTGTGCAAGAATGGAAAATGTTACAAGAAAGAACTCTGACCTAAATATGCAAATTCGTCTTTTCTATTGTGGCATGAGGGCGATAAATCTTCTTGCAGATGTAACAAATTATGTTATGCTTGAACTCGGTCAGCCAATGCACGCTTTTGACGGCAGTCTAGTCAACTCTATTGAAGTTTATGACCTAAAAGAAGACTGTGACTTTGTTACTCTTGACGGCACAACAAGAAATCTTAAAAAAGAAAACATGGTCATTGCAAACAATGGTGTTGCAGTTGCTCTTGCTGGCATTATGGGTGGGGAAAATAGTGAGATAACAAGCGACACAACATCTGTCCTTATTGAATCTGCAAACTTTGATGCTTACAAAGTCAGAACAACCGCAACATCTCTTGGAATGAGAACAGAAGCCAGTGCAAGATATGAAAAATCTCTTGACCCAGAACTTACAATGACGGCACTTTTAAGACTTGTTTATCTTGTAAAATCTCAAGACAAAAATTCAAAAATATCCTCGAGCATTTGCGATATTTACAACAAACATTATCCAAAACTTGAAATTACACTTACAAAAGAGTATGTTGATAGATTTGTTGGAATTGAAATTGATGAAAAGACAATTCTTAACATTTTGACAAGCCTTTCTTTCAAACTTCTTGAAAACAAAAACGGCACATATAAATTTGAAGTTCCAACATTTAGAGCAACAAAAGATATTAACGGCAAAGCAGACCTTGTTGAAGAAATTACAAGAATTTATGGCTATGACAACATAACACCCAAATCCATTGTCCAACCTGTCAAACCTGCACTTTTGGACAAGGCAGTTGCACTTGAATATGATGTTAAATATGCTCTTGCAAGTCGTTTTGACTTGAATGAAACACATTCCTACATTTGGTATGACTATGCTTCAAACAAAGCCCTTGGCATAAACCCACCAAGTGTTATAAGATGTGTCAATTCTTTGAACAAGGATAATGACAAAATTCGTAGCACAATGATCCCTAGTCTTCTTAAAGTTATTGCAGATAATAAGAGTGTTTATAACAACTTTGGCACATTTGAAATTGGCAGAGTTGTAAAGAGAATGAAGGAAGATAATCTTGCAGATGAGACAAAGAGCCTCGGCTTATTGCTTTATAGAAAATCAGCCTCGGAAAAAACAGCACTTCTTGAAGTGAAAGAAATTCTAGATTATCTATTTGAATATGTTTTGAAAATGAGGTTGTCACTTGAACTTGCAACGCCACAAAACGATTACGCTCATCCAAAGAATTTTTACAAGATTTATGCTGAAAACGAGGAGGTTGGTGAACTGTTTGAAATAACTCCAAGAGTTTCGGATAAAATAGAAGAAGGCTGCACGATTGTAGGTCTTGAAATCAATTTCTCAAAACTCTGCTTGCAACCACAAATCAAAACTGTTTTTGAGAAGATAAGTAAATATCCAACAACTAAACTTGACTTTAATTTCCTTATCCCACAAGGGAAGTTGTATAAGGACATTATTTCAGTCGCTCAGAGCATTGATACAGACCTCAATTACAAAGTAAACCTTCTTGATATTTATGAAAATGCAAATGGCCAGAGAAGTTACACTTTGCATTATGAAGTAAACAGCCTTGAAAGAACTCTCACAACAGAGGATATCGACAGATTCCACGCCTCAGTTATTTCAAAATTTGAACAAAATGGGATTGGTCTTAAACTTTAATCTAATTTATTGACAATTTTTACAACGGAAAGTATAATTTTAGTATGATTTATCTTGATAATGGTGCCACAACCAAGCCAAGAAAAGAAGTTGTGGAAGAATATGTAAAGAACTGCGAGGAAGGATTTTTTAACCCTTCCGCAGTTTATTCATCAGCTTTTTGTCTTTCAAAAAAGATTGATGATGTTAGAAATCTTATATTAAAAGTCCTTTGTGGTGACGAATACAAGGATAGAGTTGTTTTCACCTCGGGGGCGACTGAAGCCAACAACTTGGCAATCTTTGGTGCTTCAACC
>CAKVNA010000122.1 GCA_934776915.1 uncultured Clostridia bacterium | reverse complement strand
AAGTTATGCAAAATGTCCAGAAATGGGTGCAGAGCGAATTGCAAACAAAGCACTTGAAATTTTGGATAAATATAAATTTGTTGCAATAAACTTTGCAAACTGCGACATGGTGGGACATTCGGGCGACAAAATGGCAACGAGAATTGCTGTTGATGTTGTGGACAAGTGCGTAAAAAAAGTGGTTGACAAGGCGTTATCTCTTGGCGGGTGTGGAATTGTTACTGCCGACCATGGCAATGCAGATATTATGGAGGAGCGTGACGGTACGCCAAACACTTCTCACACAACTTCCATTGTGCCGCTTATATTGTTTGGTGAAGATTATGTGGGAAAGAAACTTAGAAAAGACGGAACTCTTGCAGACATATCCCCAACAATTCTTAAAATGATGAATATCACCATTCCAAAAGAGATGACTGGGCATGTGCTTTTTGAAAAATAATAGGTTTTGACAAATAAAAGGAGCAAAAAATGAGAAAAAAATATGTTATTGCAAATTTTAAAATGAACAAAATTGATAGTGAAGTTGACGGATACATGTCCACCATTATTCCACTTGTCGTGGGGGCAAAATGTGAAGTTATGTTGGCCGTTCCAAATGTTTCCATAAAAACAGCAGTGGAAAGGGCAAAAGACTCTAACATCGTTATTGCTGGGCAAAACTTGAATGAAAATAACTTTGGTGCTTACACTGGTGAAGTTAATGCAGAAATGCTTGCTGGCGTTGGGGCGGGGGCGTGCATTGTGGGACATAGCGAAAGACGAAACTATTATGGCGAAACAAACGACTTGGCAAACAAAAAGGTCTTAAAAGCCCTAAAAAGTGGACTTGTGTGCGTGCTTTGCATTGGCGAAACATTGTATGACAGAAAGAACAATCTTGTTGACCAAGTGTTGCAAAGTCAAATTGCAGATTGTTTGTCGGGGCTTTATGCAAATGAACTTAAAAACATTGTCATTGCATATGAACCAATTTGGGCAATCGGCAGCGGCTCAATTTTGGAACCTGTTGACATTGAAGATGCAATGAAACACATAAGAAAAGTGCTTGCAAATATTTATGACGAGGAAATTGCAAACAGTGTTTCCATTCTGTATGGCGGAAGTGTCACAGATAGCAACGCAAAAGAGATTTCAAAAATTGCTGGCGTTGACGGCGTTTTGGTTGGTGGAGCGTCACTTGTCCCAGAAAAATTTGGCAAAATTGTGTCAGTTTTTAGCAATTTGAAAAAATAAAGTTGTGCAAATTGGCTATTGAAATTTGAAAAGGAGTATTATATAATATCCCCGTAAGATAAAAAGGAGGGGAATGTTATGGAAATTCTTTCGCAAATATTGTTATTTATCAGAATTAACTTTTTTTACGATTTGCGTTCATCAGTTACAAGCATTTTTGCACTATTTTTGTTTTACTTTCTCCACAAACTTTTGCACGATGACGGCAAAAAAACAAAACTTACATTGAAATATCTTACTGGGTGTTCAATGTCGTTTGCAGTTTTGGCAATTTTAATGTAGTTAAGTGGCAAGATTTTGTTGCAATTAAACTTTTTTTGTGATAAAATACATGTCGTTGATATTCGTGGGCATTGCTCACTACAATTTAAGGAGTTATTATGAATTATCTTCTCGCAGTTCCAAACTGGGTCGCAAACTCGTTCCCAATTATCAAATTTGTTATTCTCTTGGCAATTCTTGTCATATCACTTGCAATAACAGTTTTGATTTTGTTCCAAGACAGTGAGGGCGGCAACACAACCAACTCAATCACTGGCATAAAGGACACTTACTATTCCAAAAATAAGGGAATGGGCAGAGATGCAAGACTTAAAAGAGCAACAACTATCTTGTCAATAACAATAGCAGTGCTTGTTATTGCCTATCTCGTTCTTGCAAAAATATATGCAGGAAGCATTTGGGGCTAAAATACAAAGGTTCTCGCAAGGGAATCTTTTTTTATGCTTTTTTTTGAAGTCAAGTCTGACCAGTTACAATTATCACAACCAAAAAGAGAAAACTTTAGATATTAGAAAAACAATTATAAATTCTTTTGCCGACAAACTCACAATAATATTTTATCATGACTTTTCCTGAAAATAAAATTTGAGTGCCAAGAATTTCCGAGATATTATACTAACTGCTATAAAAAGTATATAATCTTTAAACCTTATAACAAAAAAGATAAGTTTATTTCATTTGAAAACAGAGATTTTGAGAAAAATGAAAAAAAATTTGAAAAACTTGTGTAAAAAAATTGGAGAAAAGGTTTTAAAATGTTATAATGTGTCGTAGAATATATAAAAGGAGGGAAACCAAGTGAAAAACAAAAAGTTGATTTTTGGATGCGTAACACTTGCAGCACTTGTTGCTGTCATTATCGCAATGTTTGTGCCATATATCAAAGTTTCTATGAAGGCAACTGCTTTGGGAGAAACTATTTCAGAATCTCAAACATACAGCATTTTCAATGGAGATTTGCTTGATGCCGAAGGCGTAGCATGGCTCACAATCAGCAAGATTGCACTCATTGTTCTTGCAGTGGCACTTCTTGTTGCAGGACTTGTTATGATCTATTCATCTTTGGGCAAAAAGACTCCAGATTGGGTCAATCTCGTTGGCGTTATCGCTGGACTTGTTGCTGTTGTTGCAACAATCGTTCTTGCTGGCGGCATGATTGGCTTTGGCAGTGCTAACAGATCAGTTCAAACTGTTGGCGAAACTGTTGGTTCAATCAAAGTTTGGGGTACTGTTGGCTTCTGGTTGGCTTTCATTGGCGGAGCCGCTGCAAGCACATGCGCAGTGCTTCCATATTTCAAGAAGAAATAAGTTTGAATAGGTATCCAAAATACATCTTTGGATTATCTCCCAAAAAGATAAAAACTCGGGTAATTTTCTCGGGTTTTTTCTTTTTTCAATAATTTTTTGCAAAAGAATGGGGATAAGTTTGACAAGAAAGATAAAAAAGTTATAAACTTAAACTATGGAAGACTTAAAATCACAGATATTAGAAATTTTAGACGAAAAATTTATCAATCACAAAGGCATAAA
>CAKVNA010000121.1 GCA_934776915.1 uncultured Clostridia bacterium | reverse complement strand
TGACGAGTGTGCCCAAAAGTTTAAGGAAGTAAACGAAGCATATGAAGTTTTGGGCGACAGCAACAAAAGGGCAAGTTATGACCAATATGGCTCCGCCAACCCAAACGATTTCTTTGGGGGCGGAAACCCATTTGGCGGTGGTGGCTTTTCTGGCGGGGCAAGTTTTGGTGGATTTGAAGATTTATTTGACATGTTTTCTTCGTCATTTGGTGGCGGAAGAAGGCAAAGCAGTGTTCAAGTGCCGGGCGAAGACATAAACCTAGCAATCAACCTAAGCTTCAAAGAGGCTGTTTTTGGATGTGAAAAGACAATTAAAATAAACAGACTTGAAAAGTGTGAACATTGTTCTGGCACAGGGGCAAAGGACGGCAAGGAATATACAACTTGCCCAGATTGTCACGGCACAGGCCAAGTGAGAACCGTTCAAAACTCCATTTTTGGTCAAGTGCAAACCGTTGGACCTTGCAAAACTTGCAACGCAACCGGCAGAATTATCAAAGTTAAATGCCCAGACTGTATGGGTCGTGGAAGCGTGAAAAAAGCCCAAGAAATAAAAGTTAATATTCCAGCGGGAATTGACAACAACCAAGTTATAACAATGCGTGGAAAGGGCAATGCGTCCATAAAAAATGGGCCAAATGGCGACCTTACAATAAGCATAACAGTCACCCCACACCCAATTTTGGTGCGTGACGGCTTCAACTTGCTTCTAGATTTGCCAGTGCCATTCACAACTGCATATCTTGGGGGCAAAGTCACCATTCCACTTGCTGACGGAACATTTGACCTAGATATCCCATCACTCACCCAGCCAAACACCATTATGCGTCTTAAAAACAAGGGTGTAAAGGTGCTTCAGCGAGATAGTTATGGTGATCTCATTGTAACTATCAGAGTAGAAATGCCAAAAGAAGTGTCACGAAAAGACAAAGAAGTTATGGAGCAACTGTCACAAAACATGTCCGCTTCAGCGTTCAAAAAGACAAAAGCCTACCAAGACAAACTTGCAAAACTATAACTCTAAAAAAACCACAAACCCAAACGGCTTGCGGTTTTTTTTGTTATTCAACCTCTAAGCGAGTGTCGAAAAATACTTCATCATTTAAGAATTCAAGAATTGTCATATCAAATCCACGGGCAAGAAGATAAATTGTTTTGAGCGTAACATTTTTGTTTCGCTCATTTATAATACACATCATTGTGCCATGCAAAATGCCAGATTTTTGCTCCAAACGATACAAAGTCATATTTCTTTCACTGAGTAGTTTTGCAATTCTCATTCCAACTGCTTTACAAATTGTCATTATCCATTCACCCTCAATAAACATCTTCTGAACTGTTGAAATAATCTCTTGCAAAAAATTTTTCAAGAGTTATTCCAGCCCCACAACATAATTTTTTGATAGTAATAACTTTTGGGCATTTGCTTAGCCCATTCATAAAGTCAAAAACAGTTGAGGGAGTTAAATTTGACGCAAGGCACAAAGCAGTTAAACTTGTGTGTTTTTCCTCAACCAATTCATTTATTCTTTTTCTTATTGCTTCTTCAATATTCATATTTCACCTAAAACGGAACTCCGTATAATAATCATATAAATTTTTATGTTGTTTAGTCTTACGGAATATCGTAATATTTATTGACATTTTAGGTTCTTTTTATTACAATGTCTTACGGAGAACCGTAATATGCAAACCTGTTCATTTTTTGGTCATAGAGATTTTGTGGAAACAGAAGAAAGAGTATTAAAATTAAGAAGTATAATTGAAGATTTAATTGTAAATGGAACAGATGTCTTTCTTTTCGGAAGCAGAAGTCGTTTCAATGATTTTTGTTACAAAATTGTTTCAGATTTAAAGGAAAAATATCCTTTTATTCGCAGAATCTTTTACACTTGCGTGCATGAGAGGGCAACTTTGCAATCGGATAGAGAAAAGTTAAAAAAATATTGTTTAGATTGTGGGATAGATTTTGAGAAAATATGTTATGAGGAAGAAGTCCATTTTTGTGGAAGAATTAAAGCGGGGAAAGGGGCTTATGTCGAAAGAAATCAAGCAATGATTGACGCAAGTGACTATTGTGTATTCTATTATGACGAAAACTACTTGCCAAAAATGTGTAAATATTCCAAAACCAGCCTTTCAACCTATCAGCCAAAAAGCGGAACAAAAGTGGCACTAGATTATGCGAAAAGATTGCACAAGCAAATCATATTCTTGTGACATATTTGTTGAAAAATATTTTCGTGTGTGATACAATGTTTGCATGGAAAAAAGATTTTTTGTAGATAGTGATAACAAGATAAATGTTGGGGACAAAGTTGTTCTGACGGGGGACGAACATGTGCATCTTGCTCGTGTTATGCGTCTTCGTGTGGGGGACAATGTGGAGTGCTTTCAAGATGGGAGCGACATTTTTGTATGCAAAATTTTGCAAGTGGGCAAAAATGACACAACTCTTGAAGTCTTGGATAGTTATCCATGCTTGGCAAACCCAAAGATAAAAATAACTCTTTTTCAAGGGCTTCCAAAGTTGGACAAACTGGAACTCATTTCTCAAAAATTGTGTGAAATAGGTGCAAGTTGCATTGTGCCATTTTATTCCAAATTTTGCATTGCAAAACCAAATGACAACAAAGTGGAAAGACTCAGAAAAATTGTCGTTTCGGCGTGCAAACAGTGCGGCAGAACAAGCCTTTTGAGGGTAGATTTACCCGTCAAACTGCAAGATATTGTGCCAATGTTTGATGACTACGACTATGTGCTTTTTGCAAACGAAAAAGAGAACGCAAAAAGAATAGACGATGTTGTTTTTGAAATTTCAAAGTCCAAAGACAAGGATATTTCCGTTGCCTATGTTGTGGGCAGCGAAGGTGGCTTTTCGGCGGAAGAAATTGAGTTATTGAGCAAGGTTTGTTTGTCGGTTAGTTTTGGCAAGAGAATTTTAAGAACGGAAACGGCAAGCATTTATGTCGCAAGTTTGCTGTGCGGAATGTTGGAGGTGTAGTGTGCAGAAAGTTTGTTTAATAAATCTTGGATGCAAGGTCAATCAATACGAA
>CAKVNA010000120.1 GCA_934776915.1 uncultured Clostridia bacterium | reverse complement strand
GTGTAAAGCGGTCAAAAACATTGAGAGTGTGAAAACACAACCCGCCCGTCACATTGGAATGAAATTTTGTGCTTGCGGGTGCTTCAAAAAAATCAGATTTTTCAAGCCATGCCAAAAAATCTTCCGAGCCTTCTCTGTGCACATTTGCTCTGAAAAGTTCCAAAAATTTTTGTTTGTTTCTTTCTAGGTCTATATCCATAAAACATTGTTCCCTTGTTAAAATTATTCATACAAAGTTTAACACATTTTGTAAAATAAGTCTAAACATTTTTTGGAAAAAAATGGATAAAGGCAAACATTATTAAAAGATACAACACTTTTCCTATATTTAAAGAAAAAACTCCCACGAATGAGAGTTTGTATTATGAGGTTTTTACTTTTCATTTTTGTAGTTGTTGCAACGGGTTTTAAGTTCCAAGGCATGACGGGCGGACACCTCACTTTGCTTTGTTCCGCCAGATAGTCGGGCAATTTCTTGCAATGACTCTTGCTCGTCAAGCGGATAGGCTCTGACACAAGTTTTGCCGTCTTTGTCAAATTTCTCAACTTTTATATTGCAGTCTGCCATGGCACAAATTTGTGGCAAGTGCGACACAGACATAACCTGATGTTTGCGGGCAATGTTTGCCAATTTGCAAGCAACCATATAACCCATTTCCCCGCTTATTCCTGTGTCAATTTCATCAAAAACCATAAGGTCAATTTGGTCATTTTCGGCAAGAATATTTTTTAGGGCTAGCATAAATCTGCTTGCTTCACCGCCAGAGATAATGTCTGCAAGAGGCTTTAGGTTTTGCCCCATGTTTGCAGAAAACATAAATCTCACCTCGTCAGTGCCGTTTTGTTTTAGGCGTTTTTCAATGGTTTCCAAAGTTGGGTTTTCGTCAAACATAACGACAAATTTTGCATTTTTCATGCCAAGGTCATTAAGTTCCCTAATAACTCGTGCCTCAAACTCTTTTGCAACTTTTCGTCTTTCAAAACTGATTTTTTGTGCTTCGGTCAAAAGCTGTGACAACAAATCTTCCTTTTTTAGAAGAAGTTTTTTCAATATGTCCTTGCTTGAAACAATTTCGTCATAATCATTTTTGCACTTTTCAAGAAACGCAAGCACTTCTTCCACAGTTGAGCCATATTTGCGTTTTAGAGTTTTAATTTTGTCAAGGCGTTCGTCAATGCGGTCAAATTCTAGTTCATCAAAAGCACAGTCTTGTTTTTTGTCCTTGGCTGTGTTTGCTATGTCCATAATTTCATACTTAACACTTTCAAGCCTTTCTGCAAGTGAAGATAAAGTTGTGTCGTATTTTGTTATAGAATTGAGTGCAGAGGTTGCTTTTTTCGTTCCGTCAATGCAGTTATCCAAATTTTCATAACAAGTTGAAAGTGCCTCAAAAATTTTCTCTGAATTTTGCATAACAAGTTTTTTGTTGGCAAGTTCTTCATCTTCGCCAATTTTTAGATGTGCAGATTCAATTTCATTTATTTGATAGTCCAACAAGTCAAGAAGTCTATCTTGATTTTCTGTTGAGCCATTTAACTTTGCAATTTTGCCATTCGTCTGCTTTAAGTCTTGCAAGAGCATGGAATATTTGTCAAATAGTTTTTTGTTTTTTATAAATCCGTCAACAATTTCAAGGTGAAATTTGTCTTTGAGAAGTCTTTGGTGTTCGTGTTGCCCATGAATATCAACAAGCAATGAAGTTATGGCTTTTAGCATTGCTTGAGTGACGGGTGTGCCATTTAGTCTAATGTCACCTTTGCCGTTTGAGTCTAGTTTTCTGGTTATAATAATTTGCTCGCACTCGTCAAAGCCCTGCGAAGTCATTTCAAACTTAACTGCGTCTGAAAAATTGCCTTCAAACAGTGCTGTAACTTTCATAAATTGCTTGCCTTGTGAAATAAGGCTTTTGTCCGCTTTCCCGCCCAAGACAAAATTTAATGAGTCAATAATAATACTCTTGCCAGCACCAGTTTCGCCAGAAAGAACATTCAGCCCAGTGCCTAGGTCAAGTGACAATTTGTCAATAAGTGCAACATTTTCAATATCTAAAGACTTTAACATATTTTCTCCAATGTTATAATATCAAATTCATTCAAAAAAGACAAGTCAAAACAACAAAAAACCAGAACATAGTCTGGTTAAGAATTGATTATTGCGTCAAGTTTTGACCTGGAATATTCTGCGGTGGCGTTATCTTCAAAAATCATCATAACTGTGTCTTCGCCATATGTAGCACCCAAAAGGTCTTCAATGTTTAGTCTGTTTATAACACTGCAAATGCCACTGCCCAGCCCTTTAAGAGTTTTGACAAGCACAAAATTTTTGACAGTGCGAGTGGATATGACGGACTCTTTGAGCATGTAGATATATTTGTTTGAAGTTTGGGTTGTGGTGTCTGTGTAGGAATACTTATATTTTCCGCTCTCGCTTGAAAGGGTTTTGATAAGTCCCAGTTCCTTTATGTCACGACTTATGGTTGCTTGGGTTACATCAAAATCACAAGCACGCAGTCTAGCCACAAGGTCTTCTTGGGTTTCAACTTCGTTGGTAGAAATAATTTCCAAAATTTTTGACTGTCTGGTGCTTCGTGCCATTTTTTTGCCTCCAAATTTTTATTCAACGATTGCACGAACTATTATACATATTTTTTATAATTATGCAAGCGGTTTTTGAATATTTATTCAAACCTATTTTTATAATTATGCAGTTTTGTTTATAATAATAAATTGCCATTTGCATAAACATAAAAACTGCTACTTCTCGCTTGTGAGGCCACTTCTAGCCTACTTTGAAAAACATTTATGCATAAAAAATACCCACAATATATGGGTATTTTTCTCAAAAACTGTCCAACTCTCCAAATAGTAGAGCCGCAGTTTATAAGTCAAATTAAGACAAGTTTAAGGCTTCCCAGCGTTTTGCTTTTCTGACAATCCCCTATCGCTTTCCCCGCTTTTGTGACCTCTTTTGCGAGAACTTTTAAAGCACAAGAAGGCACCCACCTTGCGGACAATTTTCTCGGAATTTTTGACGGCATAGTTTTTGGAAATTGCCTTAAAGAGAACTGTTAGTCCTGCAATCACTGCACTCACCCC
>CAKVNA010000119.1 GCA_934776915.1 uncultured Clostridia bacterium | reverse complement strand
GACTTCGAATGTGATGTTCATAAAAATATCTCCTTTATTTCCTTAAATATCACATTCTTCATATGGGCAAAAAATATATTGGAATGTAGCTCAGCCGGTTAGAGCACCACCGTGATGCCGAGCCGACAAAAAGTTTCATTCAAAATACCTACATCTATGGGCGAACGCCCAGGGTGGTGATGTCGCAAGAGTGTTCAACGACATAAAACAAATGAATACAAATATTGGAATGTAGCTCAGCCGGTTAGAGCACCACCCTGATAAGGTGGGGGTCGGTGGTTCGAGTCCACTCATTCCAACCACAGACAGAAAGTAGGGCAACCTACTTTTTTTGTTTTTATGGTGAAAATTATCCACCGCCCGCACCTTATGCAAAGTAACACTTTGCCAAATGCAAAGCATTTGCAGGGTGGTCACCACCGTGATGCCGAGCCGAAGGCGAACGCCATTTTTTCGCTAGAAAAAATATAAGGTGGGGGTCGGCGTCTGCTACGCAACTTCGTGCTGGCGTTTCACTGGCACATTCGCGAGTCCACCTATTTCAACATAAAAAATGTGGTGAAAGTTTACTTTCTAAAACATTTTGGATAAAGAAAAAATAGTCCGTTATCGGACTTGCAAACTGACTGGAACTGTGTGACAAGAAACACCGTTTGGGTAATCCCCCAAGACTTATATTGAGCTATGCGAGATATAAGGTGGGGAATTTCACCGCCCACACCTTATGCAAAGTTATATATTTGATTTTTTTATCCAGTTCTTCTTTTTTTCCCAATTACATTCTTATTTTTTATTTTTTCTTTTTTTTCCAATTACACTCTTATTTTTTCTTTCTTCTTCTTTCTTATTTTATTTAACTCCGCCTTTGACCAAGATGTCGCTTTTTTCTATGGCGGTGAAAAATCTGGTGCTTAAATCTCTTACTTCTTCTATTGATGGGTGAGATGGAATATAGTTCTTTTCAAACACATTTTTGATGCCACCTACAAGAAATGAAGAAATAAGGGGTAGGGGATATTCGAGTTTATAGTCTTTTATTGTCACTTCCAAAAGGTTGTTAATTATTTTTTGCACGCAAGTTTCAAGGATATACCCAACAAAGGCGTTGTCGCCAGAAACAAGTGACTCAATGACTTTTCTTTTTTCATAACATTCTTCAAGCACAGCACAAATGAGTTTTACGCAAAAACCAACGGGGTCTTTTGCAAATGCTTCATTTACATCAACATCTCCAATGCTTTTTTTGTATATTTCTCCAGCTTGAAATTTTACGCAATCGTCAAGCAGAGAATATTTGTCCTGATAGTGATTGTAAAAAGTCATTTTGTTAATCATAGCTGTTTTGCAAATATCGGTTACTGTTATTTTGTCAAACGGCGTTGTGTATAAAAGTTCCAAAAGTGCATTTCTCAAATCTCTTTTGCTTTTTATAACTCTAACATCTTCTTTCTTTTCCATTTTTCTATACCTTTCCTTTATTTGTGTATTATTATCTAACCAATTTTGCATAAATTGCTGCCAAATCGCGTTGACTTATTTTACATTGTAGCACATAATAATACATGTGTCAAAAAAATAGACACAAGTAAATGAAAATTTGTTCATTTAAACAAAAATAAAAGTCAAAAACAAAAATTGCTCAAAATATTTGCAAAAATTTTCTTTTGAAAATATAATATCTTGTGTAAATTTTTGGGAGAAGTATGGAGGAAGAATGTCAAAGATAGAAGTATCGCATTTCACAAAAGACTATGGGCATGGCAGAGGCGTTTTTGACGCAAACTTTGCAATAGAAAAAGGCGAAGTGTATGGCTTTTTGGGGCCAAATGGTGCGGGCAAGTCAACAACTATTCGTCACTTAATGGGCTTTAGCAAGCCAGACAGCGGAAGCGTGAAAATATTGGGGCTTGAAAGTTTTGAAAATTACTCCAAGTTTATGGATAAAGTGGGCTATCTGCCGGGCGAAATTGCATTGCCAGACGGCTTGACGGGCTATGAGTTTTTGGATATGATGAAGAAACTTAAACATGTGACAGACGAAAAGTGGGTGCAGCATTTGATTGACTATTTTGAACTTGACCCACGAGGCGAAACAAAGCGTATGAGCCTTGGCATAAAGCGAAAACTTGCTGTTGTGACTGCGTTTATGAACGACCCAGATATTTTGATACTTGACGAACCCACAAGTGGACTTGACCTTGGCATGCAGCAGAAGTTTATTGAATTTGTGAAAGAAGAAAAGGCAAGAGGAAAAACAATTTTGCTTTCAAGTCACATATTCAGCGAAGTTGACGCAACTTGCGACAGAATTGCAATAATTAAAGACGGGAAAATTGTTTCTGAATTCGTGGCAGACGATTTAAGACACAATAACAACAAGAATTATCGCATTGAATTTGAAACAGAAAGTGACCTTGAAAAATTTGTTAAGGACAACAAGGAAAATGATTTTATTGTTGCCCACAGAGAAGGACTAAACTTGATTGTAAACATTGATGACAAAAACATCAACAAACTTATTCTTGCAGTATCTTGTGTAAAAATTAAAAGTTTCAAACACCTTAAGGAAACGCTTGAGGACTACTTTATGAAGTATTACAAAGAGGACAGAGATTATGGAGGTGCGTTGAATGAATGAAGTGATAAAAATTGAACATTTGACCAAAGATTATGGCGAAGGGCGTGGCGTATTTGACTTGAATTTTGACATAAAGAAGGGCGAAATGTTTGGCTTTGTTGGAGCAAATGGTGCGGGCAAAACAACAACAATTAGGCAGATAATGGGCTTTTTGAAGCCAGACGGTGGCAAAGTGACTGTTTGCGGGCTTGACTCTTGGAATGAAGCGGAAAAGACAAAAAAATACATAGGTTATGTGCCAGGGGAAATCGCTTTTCCTGACCTTCCAACTGGAACGGAGTTTATTAAGTCGCAAGCAGAGTTTTTGGGGGTTAAAGATTTAAGTTATGCAAATTATCTTATCGAGAAGCTTCAACTTGACCCTTCGGCAAACTTGAAACGCATGAGCAAGGGAATGAAACAAAAAACGGCTATTGTTGTGGCACTTCTTGCCGACCCAGACATTTTGATACTAGACGAACCCACAACTGGGTTAGAC
>CAKVNA010000118.1 GCA_934776915.1 uncultured Clostridia bacterium | reverse complement strand
CTGCGCTATGTGAATAACATTTTCCGCTTTGCTTTGGTCCATTCCCTTAAGAACCTCTCGCAGAACATCATTTGAAAGTGGCAAAAGTCGCATTTTTTTGCAGCGTGACATAACTGTTGGAAGCACCTTTGAAACATTGCTTACTCCCAAAATTATGTAGGCGTTTTTTGGTGGTTCTTCAAGAATTTTAAGAAGTTTGTTTTGTGCTTGAACAGTTGCGTTTGAAAAGTTTTTAAGGATAAAGATTTTCTTATCACTTTCCACTGGTGAAAGATAGATATTTTCAATCAAGTCCTTTATGTCGTCAACCAAAATGCTTTTGCCGTTTTTGGGATAAATTCGCATATCACTGTGAGATAACAAGTCAACTTTTTGGCACGCAAGACAATGATTGCATGGAAGCCCAACATTTTGACACAGAAGATGTTTTGCAAACATGAACATAAAGTTGTTCAAATACACTTCATCATTTGATTCAAACAAAAAAGAGTTGCAATCGGTGTCACCTTTGCAAAGCGAAATGTATTGTTCTTGCTTTTCAATTATATCTCCAAATTCAATCATTTTCTTCTTCCGCATAAATTTTAGCACAACTTGCACAATTTCACAACAAAAAAAATGAAGGTCACAGATTATGCGACCTTCACGCTATAAACACTTGTCTAAACTTTTATTTCCAAAACTTTCATTCTGATTGTCGAATTGTTGTTTTGAGGGAGAATAACATTTATTTGTTCGCCCACTTTTTTGCCAATGAGTGCTTTGCCCACTGGGCTTTCATTGGATATAATTCCGTTTGCTGGGTCGCTTTCTGTTGCCCCAACAAGTTTATAAACAACCTCGTCATCAAAATCAAGGTCAAGCAATTTGACTGTGCAGCCAACATTTATGCTGCTTGTGTCAAGTTGTTTGTGGTTAATGATTTTTGCATGTCTAAGTGTGTTTTCAATTTCACTAATTTCCGCTTCAAGATTGGCTTGTTCTTCCTTGGCGGCGTCATATTCAGAGTTTTCGCTCAAGTCACCAAACTCTCTTGCAATTCCAATTTTCTTCGACACTTCTTCTCGTCTTGTCGATTTGAGAAAGTCAAGTTTTTCTTGCAACTGTTTATAGCCTTCTTTGGTTAAAAAAACTTCGTCTTCCATTTTTTGCCTCCTATGACAAAGTAAATTTAAAAAAATGTGCATTGCCAAAGGCAACACTCACTTCCCCTCTCACTTTGCCCCTAAAGTATAATGATTTAAATATTATATGTCAAGCAAATAAAAATAATTCATCAAAAAACTTTTTGAACAAAGAACAGAATAATTTTAATAGTTTTTCTCTTTGTTATAATAGTTAAAACCAAATTTTGTGCATTTCTCTTAAAACGCTTTTAGTTTTGCAAAAAAGTTGTTACAATATATGGCGAAATATAAAGGAGCTTTATTATGCTACGAATTTGGGGAAAGATTATGAACAAGGATAAAATTGTGCGTGACACAGTTTTTTCGTCTGAAGACGACTTTGACTTTGAAAACTTTTACACCTACACAGCGGAAATCTGTCACACGCTAGACATTGCCACTCCTGTTGTTTTGTCAAAGCATGTGTTCCATTTTTTAAACTTTCACAACACCACCTTCTTCCCACAAGACTTCCCCGAAGATGTAAATTTTTCTCGCCTTGTGCTTGAGGATATTACAGAATAAATTTTATCAAAAATATAAATCCTTAATATTATAACTTTAAAAAATATAAATTTTTGATATTGTAATTTTTAATTTGATTATTATAAAAAAAACTATGCTATAATCAAACTTAAAAAAAGGAACATTGCATTCGTTTTGCTTTGTTCCAATTTTTATTCTCTGTTATTTAAAAGTGCTAAATTTTTATTTGTCTGAATTTAGAAGATAAAACAAATTTAGTAGTTCATAATTAAAACTGTAATCAGCAGACAAGGCTTTGTCAATTGGGGTTTCAAAAATGTCTTTGCCTTTTATGCCAATTGCTCTATTAAACAGTCCTTTTTCTGCAAGTTCCACTGCTCTAACTCCAAACTGCATGGCAAGGGTTTTGTCCTCAACGGAAGGTGCTCCGCCACGCTGAGTGTAACCGACAATAGAATACTTAAATGGCACTCCAGTTATTTTGGTCAATTTGTCTGCAAGGGCAACAATGTCAAACAACTTTTCTGACACGACAATGGTTGGTGGAGTTTGTTTGACTTTCAAATGGTGTTTCACTTTTTCTATAAGTTCTTTTTCGCTTATTGGCTTTTCTGGCACGGCAACAATGTCACACGCAGTGGCACTGGCAGAATACAAGGCAATATCCCCACAATATCTGCCCATAACTTCAAACACTACTCCTCTGTCCATGGCTTGCATGGTCTGTTTTACATTTTCAACATAACTGCACACATTGTTCACTGCTGTGTCAAAGCCGAGGCACTTGTCTGTGTAACGCAAGTCGTTGTCTATTGTGGCTGGAATGGCTATAACATTCACACCATTATCTCTCAAAAGTTTTGCCCCATGATAACTCCCATCACCGCCTATAACAATAACAACATCAATGTGATTTGCCTTTATGTTTTGCACGCATTTTGTTAAAACTTGTTCGTTTGCAAATTCTGGGAAACGAGAAGTTTTGAGAATAGTCCCGCCAAAAGACGCAATATTCTCCACATCATCAAGTGTCAGTGGAACAAATTTGTTTTCATAAAGTCCCCTAAACCCTTGCAAGACACCCATAACTTTAAGTTTTCTGAATGTAGCCACACGAGTTATTATATTTATTGTTGCGTTCATTGCTTGACAATCTCCGCCACTTGTAAGGACAGCAATTTTAGAAACTCCCATTTTTTCTCCTTCATATTTTTGCAAAAATCTTATTATTATTTTAATATATTTTTTATTTTTTCCAAATGTTTTTTGGGGCAAAAAACATTTATTTCACATATTTTTTTTAAAAACAACCTTTTATTATCTTTTTTTAAATAATTTTGAGCAAAAACAATCATTTTGCACTTTACTTTTGCTAACTTTTTAAAAATAAACTGTGCTGTTATATATAAAAACTGGCAACTTCTGTTACAAAATTGCCAAATTTTTTTAAATCAACTTTATATTTTCGTCATCAATTAGGGCGTGAAGTTCGCTTAACAAATAGT
>CAKVNA010000117.1 GCA_934776915.1 uncultured Clostridia bacterium | reverse complement strand
AAGGAGAAAAATATGTTTATTAAAGAAATTAAGAAAAATGAAATTAAGGTTGCCATACCACTTACAAAAGGAACAGAAAAAACAAGAATCAAAAGAAGATCAATACTAAATGAATACGGAATACCAGTATCTACTAAAATAGAGCCATTTGCACAGGACTGCTATGTTGAGTGGCAAATTGGATATGATGTTATCACTTCAGACACGGAAAAACTTGAAAAAACAACTCTTAAAGATTTGAGATTTATTGGTGCTAACGGAAAAGAAAAGGCTTTGTATGAATTATCTGAGTATATAAAATATTTTTACGATTGGAAAGTTATTTCAAAAGAAAGTTTAATAAATATAGAAAATTATTTAAAACAATTATCTGAAGATAATTTTTTAGATACTAATCCAGAATTATCAATAAAAAGAACTCATCCCATTAATAAAACAATAAATGACTTCAATTTTATGTGGACCAAAGTTGAATATCCTTTATTAGTTTACAAATTTGGAAAGTTCGAAATTGTTGCAGAAATTAAAATAACAGAAAAACAATACGCAATTGGAACTCAACCAATGTTATATTTATGTTTTCCTATAACAGAGTTAGAAAATAGTGAGAACCTATTGGGAAGAACTGCTCAAACAAAAGAATTCGCCAATTTTGTCATAAATGATAAAAACATTAATGTGTTCCTAGAAATGCTTAAATTGTTTGGCACTTTAAGTAAAAATCACAACAAGGATGCAATAAGTATAATAAATGTTATACTAAATTCTTAATTTTTTATCGAGCAGGATAAGGAAATTGGCTCAAAATCGATTTTTAAGCCCCCAAAAGCCCCATTTTATTGAGCTTTCTGGCGACTCACACCAAAAATATAAAAGAGTCGATTTTGAGTCTATTTCCCCAAGGCTTAAACCAAGTGTGAAACCTTCTAAAGTCAACTAATTTTTTGCACTTTTTCAAAAAAAAATAAAAAAATAGTAAAAAAATAGTAAAATTGTATGTAATTGACGCTTTAACACCCTTTGCAAAGGGTGTTAAAGGTATTTTTAAGCCTTCTACTATTTTTTTGTGCAACAAAAAACAAACGTGCAAATTTTTGCATGTTTTAAAAAGTTATATATTCATTATTTAAGCAATTTTTTGTAATTCTCTTTCAAAAAGTTCAGCTGAAGTCGCATATCCCAAAACTTCTCGGGGATAATTATTTACCCAATCTTCAACATGCTGAATATCTGTATCGGTATATTTGGATAAATTACTACCTTTTGGAATTAAACGTCGTATTTCACGGTTTAGTCGTTCGTTTGTGCCACGTTCACTGCTACAATAAGGGTGGCAATAATAAGTGACAGTGCGTTTGCTTTTACCAAAGATTGATTTTTCTATTCCAGCATAATCAGAGAACTCTCTTCCATTATCCATAGTTATTGACCTAAATATTTTCTTAAATTTACGCCCATAGTGTCGCTCCAATTTGTTTAGACAAGCGACAACGCTTTTGGAAGTTTGGTCTTTCATTTTGAAGATAATTTCTTTCCTAGTTAAACGCTCTGATAAAACAAGTAAAACTGACTTTGTCGAACCACAAACACAGTCCATTTCCCAATGACCAAATGTTTTTCTATACAAAACTTCTTTTGGTCTTTTTTCAATACTAGTGCCTTTTGGTGCACGTTTTATCACGACATGCTTATATTTCTGTTTTCTCTTTTCAAGTTTTAAGTTTGCAAATAAGCCATTAGCAATATAACGATAAAGTGTAGTTTTGCTTATATCAGTTTCAAATGGCATTTTCTCACGTTTTATTTGACCTAGCACAGCACAAGGAGATATTTTTTCTTCATTGCAACGTTTTTCTATATAGTGAATAAATGCAAAATCTTTACCCACCTTGAGTGGGCGACCTTTACTTGTGCAGTTAATTTCATAACGTTGCTGAGCCAAGTCGCACGAATACTTTGTTGTTTTCCTTATATGAATTCCAGTCCAGAAATCGTTTATCTTTTTTGTATGTTCATAAGCACCACGTTTTAACTCATAGTGAATAGTCCGAATACAAACGCCAACCCGCTCAGCAATTTCCTTTTTATGCATTTTAGAATTAAATAAAGTTTCTATTTGAAGCCGTTGTGTTCGTGTTAAATTTTTTGACCCTTTCTTTTTCATAATATACACCTTTTTTTGACATTATATCAGCAGATATGATGTTTGTAAATACCCAGAGAGAATTAGGCAACCCCTTGCTATTTTACGAGTGCCGGCTTACGCCGGCAACGCAAGGGGTTGCCCATGTTTTACCAAAAGTGGATAAAAAAAGTGTGATTGCTAACGCAAAATCACACTTTTTAAAATATAAACACTTTGGCAAGGCAACAAAAAAGCAACCCAAAATAATGGTTGGGGAAAAAATAATACATTATTATTGCTATTTAAGGGGAAAAGATAGTATTAACGCATTGGGTGACGTATCAAATTATCCCCGCACATACTTGAACGGGGTTTACGCTACGGCTCCCGCCTTTAGCCTTGTTGCTCCGTAAGGTGCAAAAGGCTATGAGCGGTTAATTTAAAAAGCAACACTGTTTATAAGTTTTTTTTCAGTTGAAGAACGTCTTTTTCATAATCAACAGTGTCGTCAAATAAGACAAACTTGCAAACAAAATCAAAAAAGACAGAAGCAATATCTTTATAATTTAACTTCATTAAAAATGCAGATGGAATACCTCGGGAATATAAGATTTTTTCACCACTCTTTGCTATATATTTTATAATATAGTCAATAGCCTTGCCTTTTTTGACATCAATATCAAACAATGGGTCAAAATCATTTCTTCCAAAAGTTTCTGCAAAAAAAGAATTACTATGTGTTATTTGCATTTTCTTTTGAGCAGTCGAGTAGTCCTTTATTTCTTTCAGAGAACCTACCATCTCATTTTTTGGAATAAAGAAAAGACCATGAAAATGTAACCGGTTATTTTCTGGCGAACGTTCAAAAACACCCATATACTTCCAGCCATGTCTTGTATGAAAATTTGCAAGACATTTCTTCAGCTTGCTTCTAAATTCAAATTCATTGCATTTTTTGTCGTCATATGTAAGTGTTACAAAATGTGTCCATTTATTGAGTTTTGCTTTTCGAACAAACCTTTTTAAACGTTTAGAAATATTGGCAAATTTAACCTTAATTTTTTCAGTTAGATAATCGTCAAGAGTGCTAATTTCTCCAAAAGATTTTTGCAGTTCAGTTTTAATATAAATAAACAATGCG
>CAKVNA010000116.1 GCA_934776915.1 uncultured Clostridia bacterium | reverse complement strand
TTCTCACACTGTGTGTTCGGAATGTGGATATTATGACGGCAAGGAAGTTGTTGCAAAAAAGGCTAAAGAAAAAGAAAGCAAATAATTTCAATTTCTTTTGTTCGGTGGACAAGACAAACTTGTCCTTTTTTTGTTGGAAAAATTTTGAAAAAAATATGCAAATTCATTAGCATTTTGACGCAAAATGTTGCAAAATATATATAGAAGGGAATTTGGAGGGAATTATGATTTTGTCAACCTTGGAGCAACTTATAAATATCCACAATTTAACAAACGACTCGCTCGTTGACTTTGTGTCGGGTAGGGCTAAGTCGCTGGGGCATGAAGTTTATCAAGACCAATATGACAACTGCATTGTAACTTGCTGTCCAAAGAAAGAAGATATTGAAACAAGTGACCTTGACGAAGTGGGGATAGTTATTCCGCTTTGCTCATTGGAGAGAGGACTTAACACAAAAGTTCTAGAAAACACAGCAGTGAAGAAACATAAACAAAATTCTGTGCTAAATCTTGGCGAAAGAAGTCTTACGAGTCTTTCGCAAAAGTCAATAGACTCGGCTTCCAAATATCTTGTCCTGGAGGACACAACACCAAGACTTGCAACACTCTCTAAGGTTGCCATGGCATTAAATCTTATTGAAAACAGGGCAAAAGTGCCTTTTAAAATTATCTTCACCCCACGAGATGACGGCAAATTTGTTGGAGCGAAAATGCTTGACATTTCCAAAATAAATTGCCGAAATCTTATCGCCCTTGATGGTGGAGAATATGACAAAATCTTTACATCAAACTATGACAGTTCGCTTGTGTTTTGCAAGTTAAACATGGACAAAGCCTTTATGAGCAAGGACGATGGGTTTAAAACATTTAAACTCAAAATCTCTTGCCAGCCAAAAATAAAGAGAAATATCTTTTGGCAAAGGAGAATTGTTGATGATGGAAGCGTTGGATTTTCGTCCCTGTGTTCACTTGCAAAATTTTTGAGCAAAGATAAATTTATGATTAACTCAATAAATTATATTGACGCAAACAAAATTGAGTGTGTATTTTCAACTTTTTGTGATGAGCTTAAAGTCAAAGCAAAATTGCTTGGTGAATACATTTTGCAAAAGAATAACTTTGCTGGTCTTAAAATTGATTGCACAAGGCAAGCAGACAATTTCTTGGTGCTTGAGGACACTGAAAAGTTTATTAACTTTGTTTTTGAACTTTATAATTTAGAGCAAGAAATAGGGGCAGTTATGCTAGATTTTGAGCCAAATAAAGGTGAACTTTCACTTCAAGTGTTGTCAACGGACAAGAAAGACTTGGACGCAAAAGAGGACAAACTTAAATCTTTATCCGATAAATTTGGAGCAAGTTTAAGCATTGTTTCCACAATCAATCATTTTGAAGCGAACGAGGAAAGTCCTTTGGTCAAGACTCTTAAAGCAAATTATGTGGGCTTTGAAGAAGTGAAACTAGAGAGGGGCAACTTCGCAAGTGAACTAGGCATTTTTCAAAAGAAAATTAAGAAGTGCGAGTGTGTGTGCATTTCTCCAAAAGTTCTTGACGAAAAATTGCATGGCGAAAGGGTGGAATACGCTTCTGTTATGAATACTTATTTGTGGCTTAAGAAACTTGTTTGTGTAGAATGACAAAATCTCTTTTTAAAAGACAACTTTTTTGCTAAAATAACATTATAGGAGAAATTTTGACATTATTCTGTGTTTTTTTTACAATATGAAGAATAAATTTTAATTATGGAAGAAGAAAAGAAAGTTATAAATATAAAGAAAAATTCAGCCTTCTATCTGTTCCGTGCAAGAAAGTTTTGTGAGGAGGAACAAGATTTCAAAAAGGCATTGAAATATCTTCGCATGGCAGAGCAGACAGAACTCAACGAGGAATCAAAAAGCCTTGTTGATTCCATTCGTTCTGGGGCTTATTGTGGCTTAAGAATGATACCAATGGGTATTTTTTATGGCTATAAAGTTTTGAAAAGAACAGACGGACCTCTTGCTGACTCAGTTTATCCAATGCTTGCTCGGGCATATTTTATGCTTGAAGAATATGATGTGGCAAGATTTTATGCAAATGTTTATCTAAATCAACACAAAAACAGCCCACAAGCACAATATTTTAAGGAAATGTTTGCTGAAATTGATAGAATACAAAAAGAAAAACCTGCCTTGCAACTTGTCAATGATGAATATCTTTTAAATCATAATTTGTTCCTTGCACATGAAAGTATGTCACAGGGGAATTTGGAAGAAGCAATAAAGACATATGAAAATATGGCAAATTTTCAGAATGATGACATAAGAAACGAACTTGTCATGGCATATTTTTTTGCTGGTGAATTGGATAGAGCAAGCGAAATTATAAATGATTATGGCAAGGACTCTGTTCAAGATTTGATAAGCCAAATGCTGATTGAATATTCATTGGGTCATAGTGAAAAGTGTGAGAAAATTAAAAAACGACTTTTGAATATTGAAAATGTTGACATGGAACAAAAATATAGAATAGGGGCTTCGTTTTCACAAGTTGGGGAAGATGAACTTGCAGTGGAATATATGCGAGGATATGTGGAAAGTGGCATAGCAGAGCCCGAACTTGATTTCTTGTATTGCATAACTTGTATAAATTGTGGCAGAGGCGACCAAATAAAAAGCAGACTTCTTGATTTGAAACTTATTGACCCATTTGACGCATATATTTTTGACTACTATTTGAAATTCTGTGAAGATAGCAAAAAACATAAGTTTAAGTATATTTTTAACATTCCACAACGAGAAGAAAATATTGTAACTTCAAAAATTAAGGAGATGGTGGTTCAAACTCCTGAAACACTTTTGAACGAGTTTAAGAAAAATGAAAGTTTGTTTTATTACATAGCAAAACAAGACACAAATATTTCTTCTTTGCTTCTTTTAAAACTAGCTTCAATTGACGACAACAGCCTTGATGACTTTTTTGATTTTATACTTTTGGGCAGACAAACCAAAACAAGTTTAAAGAATAGAATTGCACTAAAACGAGCCGAACTTAATTGCACAAGGCGAGTTGGCATTGTTCGTGATGACATATTTTCAAAAATCATTTTGCCAAATAACTTGGCAACAAAAACAAACAATTTGAACCTTTATAATGCCGTTATGTTAGTTGTAAGATATATTTTTACTGATATTACAAACTTTCAACTGACAATAGCAAAGCCCGTTGTCAGACTGGAACGAAAGATAAAAAATGATAATATTGATGAAAATGTCTTGGCTACATATCTTGCGTGGGACATTCTAAAAGATACTAGGCATGCA
>CAKVNA010000115.1 GCA_934776915.1 uncultured Clostridia bacterium | reverse complement strand
GTTACAACATTTACAGTAACTGGCCCCAAAACAAACAGAGGCTCTGTTTTTGTAACAGTTGTTGTTTCGTCAACTTTCACATCATAAGATATGTAAAGCATTGGAAGTCCAGAAACATTTCCACTGCTGTCTTTTTCTGCTTTCCATGGAAGTTGCGTCAAACTGCTTTCAAACTTAGCGTTTATTTGTTCTGTAAATTGAGTTTCTGAATAACTTGTGTTGCCAACATAATATGTTGCTTTGCCCGCTTTGTCTATAACTTTAGAATAGGACAGTGTATTGTTTCCAAAGTTCACTCCAGCACCCAAACTTCCCCAAGTTCTTGAAGACCCAGACGCGTTTACAACACCCCTTCCAAAGATATTTGCTACATTGTATTCGCCTTCATTTGACATATATGAGAATATAAATGAAGCAATGGAACTTGGTGCCCAGAGATTTACATTTGCCCCGCAAGCGAAGAATTTTGCATGGTCACTGCTGCCCGCAAAACCGCCCGCAAGTCCGTCATTTATTTCGTTAAGATTAAAGCCAGTTGATGTTTCGTTTGCCACGATGTCATAGTTGTCTTGATTTGCAAGCCAAGTTGTGCCTTGAGAGGTGTATTCATCATGATAACTTGTGACTGAAAGATATTGTGCATTAACGCCTACAAGTTTTCCCGCAAAGCCGCCAACTTCACCTTTTCCTACAACAAAGTTTCTTGAGTGTTCATCGTCAACATAATTTTCTGCACCAACATCATAAATTCCAACTGGAATATCAAAAACATTTTCGTCAACAGTTTCGCTGGATTTTAAGAAGCCTCTTGCAGCCCCCACTGCTCCGCCGACATAGTGATGTCCCAAAACATGGGAAGATGCGTAACTGTAACTTATTGAATAGTTGCCGTTTAGGTCAGTTATATTGCTGTTATATTTTTCATTTGCAACTGCAAGTCCAGCAATTCCGCCAACATAGTCGCAATCTTCTGCAATAATATTTCCTTGCACGCTAAGGTTTGAAATTTTGCCAAGGTTTACACCAACTGTCCCACCAACGCCGCTTAAAATTCCGTCACCTGCATTTTCCAAAGGATAATCTCTATCCATTGCAAAAAGGGTTGGAATGTTTACATAACTTTGTGGAATGAAGAATGAACTATTTTCATTTTTTCCCCCAACAACAAGATTTTCAAACATCTTTACAATGCGAGAAGGAATGCTGTTGATATTTATTTCATCAAACACATTTTCGTTGCCCGAAATTTGAACTGTAATATTTATATTGCAATCATAAGAGCTGTCGCCAAATGATACACTTTGTGCATTTTGTCTTGCAAAACTTCCAACAACTTCGCCAAAGTTAAGCCCTGAAATTCCGCCAACGGACAAAAGTTCGCTGCCGCTTGAAACAATTTTCACATCGCCAGTTAAACTTCTTGATGGCGATTGCCCTTTTGAGAGTTCTATTTTCCCAAAGTTGACGCCAGCAATTCCACCAAAAACTGTTTGTTTGTTTGTTTTTAAAATTGCCCCAGAAAAACTTGCTGTGCAATTTGAAATTTCACCAAAGTTAATTCCAGCAATTCCGCCAAACGCAATTTCATTTGCAATGTTTGGTTGAGCAAAGACAAATTTGATGTCAATGTCACTTACTTTGCCGTGCAATGTTTCAAACAACCCAAAAGTTTTTGAAGAAATCTGAGAAGGAAGATAGACATTTTCTATTGAATAATATTCATAGTGAGTTGAGGCAGAATTTTTATCTTGAACTTCATATCTGCCCGAAAGTTCACCACCAAAGCCATAGGCATAATATGTCTGCCCCGTTCTGTATGCTGTTTGCAAAACAAATTGATTGAGGTTGTTTTTGATGTAATAAATGCCGCTTGCAAATTGTTCTTCCGTTATATCGACTTCAAAATATCCACCTATTGGAGAGAATGCTTTTGAACTGTCAAAACGGATATTGTTTGTTAAGACATATCTCTTTGTAGGATTTTGCGAGATGTTTAAGAGGTCTTGCACACTTGACACACTGTATGGCACATCTTCGCCGTTTTCAACATCAAGTTGAACAACCAAAGTTTTTTCCCAAATGTCTAGCAAACCTGAATAATCAACAACTTTTGCATAATATTGTCTGCCGTCTGTATATTCGTTTGCAACTTCATATTCGCCTGCATTTTGAACATAAAACACACCCGCAACAAAGTCTTTTTCTGAAAGTGTTATTTCTCTCATTTCACCACAGAAAATTTCATATTGTGCTTTTGAATATATCTTGTCTTGTGGCAAGGTGACAATCATGGTCCTTCCCGCAAGCCCCGTTGGAGAAATGCTTAAGGTTGCGTGCATATTAGTTTTGTTTTGAACGGAAGATGTGGCAACACCTCTCCCCGCTACGACATACATTTTCCTTCCCGCAACAGTTACAACCGAAACAGTTTGCACAACCAAAGATTTGTTATATGCTTTTTCGTTTGCAATTTCAAGAGGAATGTTTATATCACCGTTAATGTCCGTATCTCTAAGACGCAAAGTTGTTTGTCCGTCTGCAAAAATATCTGTCACTTGTTCATGTTTTAAAACAGAGATATTTCTTCTTTCAAAATGGCTTTGTCTAAATTCTACAACCTTAACTTCAATTTGAATTGTTGAAATATTTTTTGAGTTATCTTGGAGTTCAAACCAATATTTTCCACCAAAAACGCCTTCATAAAGCAATCTTAAAACACTGCTGTCACCCGAAGTTTTGACCATAGTGCCATTTGTCACTTCATAAACGCTGTCAATGTTTCCATCAACTCTTATTGTGACATATGCTTTTTCTTCAAAAGTCTTTGTTGGAATTCTGCCAGATGTTTTGTTAACCTTTACATCAAAGCCAAAGACATTTTCTGGTGGGTTTGTTAGGTCAAAAGTTAAGCCAGACTCAAGTTTTTGCTCATAAGCCACACTTTGTGGGTCAAAAACTTCCACTCGTGAAAGATTTATATCCATTTCTTCAACTGGGACATAAGAGGACAATGTGAAGGACCACTCAAGTGTTGTTCCGTCAAGATTTTCTAGCTTAAACTGAACAACATATGTCTTTCCGTTTGAAAGGTCACTTGTAAACATAAAGGCATTTGCCTTGCAATTAAGCTCAAAACAATCGTCAAAGATTTTGCTAGAACCCGTTGTTCTTCCGTCATGATAAACTGTGTATGGAGTTTTGACAAGCACATCTTTGCCGCTTGTAATGTCAAAAACTGTGTAGGTCATGTCATATCGTTTTGCATCATATGGTCTTGTGGTCAAAAGATAATTAACTTGTTCTTTTGCTTTGACCTTTACGTAAATGTTTCTTGTGCCAATGGTGTAGTCGCCAATGCTGCTGTTTGATGAAATGTCCACAATTTCTGCGTCCATGCTAACA
>CAKVNA010000114.1 GCA_934776915.1 uncultured Clostridia bacterium | reverse complement strand
GTTCAGCCCAAACTGTCTTAAACTTTCTTCCTTCTTCTTTGGCTTGTTTTTTCACCGCCAAGCGTTCGTCAATATATTCCTTGCTTGCCTTTTTCTTTGCATCGTCTTCCATTTTTACAAGTTGCTTTTTTGATGCGTTGACTGTTTTGACAATAAGAAACAATGTAAAGGCGATTATAAAGAAGTTAAGAATTGACGCAATAAAGTCACCCCAGTTTATATAAATGCTTGCGTTCAAGTCCAAAATTTGATTGCCCATGGCGTCTGTTGTGTATGCTGGGCTTAAAATTGTGTAGGCACTTTGAAGTCCGTCTGCCCCGCCACAAAGAGCCAAAATCCAGTTGACAAGAGGCATAATAATTTTGTTTGTAAGAGCTGTCACAATGGCAGAAAACGCACCGCCTATGATAACCGCAACAGACAAGTCAACAATGTTTCCCCTTGAGATAAAGGTCTTAAATTCCCCAAAGAATTTTCCAAGCCCCTTCTTTTGTTTTTCAAAAAATTTTTTGTCTTTCATTTCTCCCCCAAATGTCACTGCAAAGTTTTCCTTCCTTTGCAAAAATCTTGCATATTATAGTTTTTTTTTAATAAAAAATCAAGTATTTGACACTAATTGACAATTTTTGGCTATAAATTTTTAAAAATAGCACCCAAATCTTTCAAAACGCTTTGAAAATGAGGTTTATTTTGTTAAAATTATATTATTAGGGGGAGCAATATGAAACAAACAAAATTACTCCGCATGGAAACAAGCAGGCTTGGCGTCATCTTGTCAAACTACTCCATTTTGGGTATGCTCGTCATAATTTCAAGCGTGCTTGCCATGGTGATGTATGGCTTAAGTGCCATTTTTTGGCTCATTCTTCTCATAGGAACTTTGGGGGCAATTCTCGCAATCTATCCCGACTATATGCAATTTTTCTCAAAAGACAACCTCGCTGCAAGGTTTGTGGAATTCATAACACCCGCCCTTCCTTATGTATATTGGATAACACTTGGAACAGCGGTCGTGAGCATTGTCCTAATGAGTTTTAGTTATGGCAAAAAACCAACAGCACACATTGTCTTAAGTTCCATTATAGCAGGGCTGTGCATACTCTTTATCACTGGGGCAATAGGGGGTTAAAATGAAAAATGTAAATCTCATTTTGCGTGGAATGGACGCAAAAAACGCAGTTATATTTGTTGACGACAAAGCAGTCAAAACAAAACGCAATAACTTTGGAGGACAAACAGCAACTGTCCAAACGGAAAATAACTCTGTGCGTGTCCGAGTGGAAAGCGTTTTGGAACTTCAAAACCCAATGTGGTTTTTGACAAATATCCTTTTCTTTTTAATAAGTTGCTTTGGAATATTTGACATCAGACCAAGCAAAAATTTCACCGTTGTGGAATATGACGCAACAATTTCGCTTAGTGACAGTGAAAACAACATTGCCCTAACCTTAGACCTAAACAAAGCACCAAAAGTCCTTGCAGAAAGCGCTTGCCAAATTGAAGAACATCAAAACAAACTTGAAGTTGATGAAAAGCTTAAAAAAAGAAAGAAAATTTTAACAATAAGCAAAATTTTCACCTTTATAATATCAGTTGTCATCATTTTAACCATTGTTTCAGTCAAAAATAAGGTGTAAAAATAAGTAAAAAATCTCCCGCCGGGGAGATTTTTTAATACATCAAATTATGCTTTTGTCGCCTTGTCTTTTATGTTATCCATTGCAATAGTAAGTGCCACAAGAAAAGGAATATCCGCTTCCTCGCCCTCAATTTCATATTTGTCACTTACAATGGTGAAGTTTGTTCTGATAGTCCCAATGGCTTCGCCTTTACGCATAACTGTCACAACGCTACTCATAAACTTGCCATCAAGTGTTATTTCATCTGGAAAATCTTCCAACACATATTTTGACTCGCCCTTAATTTTTCTAACAAGTTTGCCCAGTCGCTTTTTGTCCGCAGTCAAAATGTAACTACTTGGATAAAACCAATTCCAAAATTTATTTTGAACACGATAAAGCACCTTGCCATCAAGGTCGCAAACCCTCTTTTTGTGCCTAATGCTAAAAACCTTGCCCTTAACCTTTAAGACATCTTTTCCGCTTTCATCAAACACCTTCGACCCGCCCGCAAGCGTCAATCTATTTTTTACAAAAACTTTCATTCTTTTCCCCCTTTAACTAACTCGGTGACAAAAATCAAACAACCTAAAAACTAGCCCACCGCAGAGTTTTATTATAATATTTTATCAAAATTATTGTATAGGTGTCAAATGAATGAAAGAGGTTAAGAAATTTGTGCTAAAAAAACATTATCCAAATAAAATATTCCAACATCACTTTCACTTCCATAAAAATAATATTCAAAACGCGAGTTCATGTTGTCGTCTATCGTGAAATACCCCCTAACCGTCACCCACTTGCCTACAGCCATTTCCTCCAAGAAAATTCTATTTGTACTTCCATGAGTACCAACTCCGTCAGAAGCCCTACTATACCACGCAGCCGCCCGCATTCTATTTGCCCCCGACACACGATAAACTTGAGCCGTAAACATGAACGTTCCATTTGAAAGGTTTAAAATTTGACTAATCCCCAGCCAACGAGTATCAACTGCATTATATTCGTAAACATGTCCGTGCAATAGGTCAGTTGCAGAAAGGTCCTTTATATGTGCATGATATCCAACTTCTGGGTTGTCAACTGCAGGGTTATAATCGTCCCAACTTGTTGCATGCAATGTGCCATTTAAACTGTTATCCCAGCCAGTGTCTGTCTGAGTGTAAACATCTTCAAAGTCGCCATTTGTGAACAAGTTTTTTGAATTTTCTGTCCATTCGGCAACAAGGGTTCTGTCATATGGGTTTGAAAAAGTTGTGTTGCAATCAATGTAATAAGGTTCATAATACACCCTTTCATTCGTGTTTGAGAGTTTTGTTAGCATAATATTGTAGTATGTATTTGTGCAATCACCACTTACTGAACTATTCGAGGTATTAACATAAAACTTTATAAAGTACTTTGTGTTCGCAAGCACAACGAATTTGGTGACTGTATCTTGAACCCTAACTTCGGTTGACATGTCTATTCCGTCTATACCTACACACGCAGTATTTTCCTTTGTAAAAGAAAAATCATATGCTAGTAAATATTCTTTGCCGACTTCAAGCATATCCGTAATATACCCAAGGCACACATTTGAAAAATTTTGTGGATTGGACTCCCCAACAGTTATCGTATTACTATCGATATTTTTTATATTTTCACTTGCTGAATTATTTGTAAAATTTGTCCAAAAAGTTTTGTCCTTTTGCATTTCAAAAAGATTTATTAAATTTCTTCCCCTCCACCCAACAAAAGAATAACCCGTGCGGGTTGGCACGGGTAGGTCGCCGTAGGTGTCACCTAGTTTGACTATCTTAGAGGATACCCCCCCCCCCCGTTGTGGATAACTCGCCGCCGTTGGCGTCAAAAGTTACTGTGTAACTAGGGAC
>CAKVNA010000113.1 GCA_934776915.1 uncultured Clostridia bacterium | reverse complement strand
CACAGGGAATATCCGACTTCATATTGTTCCTTTTACTAAAATTCAAGAGGAAATTCATAAGAGATGTGATGATGAATACATGGTGACTTTGGTCAGAAGATTTATGATGGAGATTGCCGAAAAAGTTGCCAAAAAGTCTGGATGCAGTGCAATTATAACGGGTGAAAACTTGGGGCAAGTTGCAAGTCAGACTGTTGAAGGGATAACAATGACCAGCATGATGGCAAAAGAACTCCCAATCTTTAGACCCCTTATAAGTTTTGATAAAATTGAAATTTCAAATATTTCCGAAAAAATTGGAACATATGATATTTCAATTCTTCCATATGAAGATTGTTGCAGTGTTTTCTTGCCAAAGAACCCAGTTACACATCCAAAATTGAACAAAATTATTGAGAACGAGGAGTTGCTAAACAGGGAAGCCTTAATTGAAGATGCAATTTCTAAAATGGAAATTATTGACATTAAAAATTAAGAAAAATGCAATTCTACTAATAGTAGAGTTGTATTTTTTATGCCAAAAGATAAAATGAGTTGACATCTAATCAGCATATTGATAAAATGACTATGTCAAAAGATTATAAGTTTTACAACATTTATATAAATTCAATTTAATATACTTAAGTAGTTGAAGTTGCAACTTAAAGCATTGTGGGGTTGGACTTTATCACAGACTTTTTATAGATATACTATAAATGTTGACTTGTTTGATATTTGATAAATATTAGTAAGAGGACACAATAATAATGGTATCAGTTTTATGGCTAGTGATTGCTTGTGTTCTTTGTGTTTGTGCGGGTGCAGGTGCGACAATATTTTTGAATGTTAGAAAAAGTTCTCAGTCAAAAAGCAATGCAGCAAAAATTTTGGAAAATGCCTATGCAGAAGCAAAAACTGCGAAGAAGGAAGCAATTTTGGAGGCAAAAGAGGAAATTCATGCTTTGAAAGAAAAATGTGACGCAGAAATAGCAGAGCGTTACAATGAAATTTCGAAATCGGAAAATCGTTTGACACTTAAAGAAGAATCTCTTATCAGAAAAGAAGAGGGAATTGACAAAAAAGTGGAATCTCTTGATGTGGCTTTATCTCAAGTTAAGGATAGAGAAAAGGAACTTGCTTTGGCTAAAGAAGAAGTCGCAAAAGAGAACGAGAAGATTTCACAAGCGTTGGAGCGAGTTTCGGGTTTATCAAAGGAAGAAGCAAAAAATCAACTTGTTGACATGTATGTTGAACAAGCAAAGCACGACTGTGCATCGACAATCAGAAGAATGGAAGAAGAAGCAGTTGAAAATGCAGACAAAAAAGCAAAAGAAATTGTTACTCTTGCTGTGCAAAAATGTGCAACAAGCATAACTTCTGAAATCACAGTGACTGTTGTTCCACTTCCAAATGACGAAGTAAAGGGCAGAATTATTGGGCGTGAAGGAAGAAATATTAGGGCTATCGAAAACGCAACTGGTGTTGACCTTATAATTGACGACACCCCAGAAGCAGTTGTTCTTTCTGGCTTTGACCCAGTTAGAAGAGAAATCGCTCGTGTCGCACTTGAAAAACTTATTATGGACGGCAGAATTCACCCAGCAAGAATTGAAGAAATTGTTGAAAAAGCACAAAGAGATGTTGAAGCATCAATCAAGGAAGCGGGCGAAAATGCAGTTTATGAAGCGGGCGTCATTGGGCTTCATCCAGAACTTGTTAAGGTGCTTGGCAGACTTAAATTTAGGTCAAGTTATGGTCAAAATGTTCTAAAGCACAGTCTTGAAGTTTGCCACATCGCAGGGCTTCTTGCAAGCGAACTTGGGGCGAATGTTAAGATTGCAAAACGCGGTGGCTTGTTGCATGACATAGGCAAAGCTCTTGACCATGAACAAGAGGGAACTCATGTTTCAATAGGTGTTGACCTTTGCAAAAAATATAAGGAGTCGCCAGAGGTTATTCACTGTATTCAAGCACACCATGGTGATGTGGAATTCCACTCTCTTGAGGCAATTATCGTTCAAACAGCAGATGCAATTTCAAGCAGCAGACCTGGTGCAAGAAGGGAACTTCTTGACGCATACATCAAACGCCTTGAAAACCTTGAAAACATTGCAAACAGCTTTAAGGGTGTTGAAAAATCATATGCAATTCAAGCCGGTCGTGAAATCAGAATTATGGTTAAGCCAGAAGAAGTTAGTGACGAAAGCATGGTATTTCTTGCAAAAGATATTGCAAGAAAAATTGAAAATGAACTGCAATATCCTGGACAAATTAAGGTTAATGTCATTAGGGAAACTCGTGCAACAGATGTGGCAAAATAATTTTAAAAAATCAAATTTTATAAAGAAAAGAAGGATAATCTCCTTCTTTTTTTTGTGTTATTTTAAATGTGTATATTTTCAATTATAAGTATGTTCTTAAGTTATTTTTGAGTGATATTTCTGCAAATAATTTGTTAAAGGATAGAAAAATTTTTTTATAGTGATTTTTTATTGAAATTTTAAGATTTGGTTAAAAAACAAATATAGAGTGACAACAAATATTGCTAAAAACATAAATTATGATATGAAAATATTTGATGCACATAATGATTTCTTGACTGAACTGAATGTAAGGCAACGGCGGGCATATGTTCATTGGCTTAGGAAATATTGCAAGGGAACAAAAATACTTGCACAAGTTTGGACAAGTGAATTGAAGCAACCAATGAAGAAGTTAATGGACTTTAAGGAAGAAATAGATAAGGCAAATATGCGAAATTTAGTTTTTGCTATAGAAGATTTAGGTTTTTTGAACGAGAGAAATTGGAAGAAAAATGTTGAGTGCATTGTGAAATTGAAGCCATTTTCGTGTGGGATTGTTTGGAACAATGATAATTCACTTGGTGGTGGGGCATTTGGCAAAAGCGCGCTAACTAGGCTTGGTGAGAAAGTTGTTGCAACGCTTGAAAGGACGGGAATTGTGGTTGATACTGCTCATATGAATGAACAAACATTTTGGGATTTTTGCAAAATAACGACTAAGCCAATTTTTAATTCACATTGCAATATTTACGAACTAAACCCACATGCTAGAAACTTAAAAGATGATCAAATAAGGGAAATTGTAAAAAGTGGTGGAATAGTTTGTTTGTCGTTTGTTAAATACTTTGTGTCGCAAAGTAGGGAAGTAAATATGCATAAAGTTGCAGAACAAATTGTTTGGTTTGTAAAAAAATATGGCGATAGAAATGTGGGAATTGGAAGCGATTTCTTTGGCACAAGAGAACTGCCAAATGACCTAAAAAGTTATATTGATTTTGAAAAATTAAAGGAAGATTTGCGTCTTCTTGGACTGAATAATGGGCAAATTAAGAGAATTTTTTATAAAAATCTAAACAAATTCTATAAAAAATTTTGTTGATATTTTTTGTTATGAAATCGCTATAATATGAAAAAAAATATGTGAAAAATCATAAAAAATTTCTATCCTTTGCCACTTATGCTTGATGTATAAATATGCACACTGTGAATAAA
>CAKVNA010000112.1 GCA_934776915.1 uncultured Clostridia bacterium | reverse complement strand
GAATTTACAAGTAATAACCTTTCATTTGGTGGCATTGCAGCCATAAACGAAGACGGACTTGTTATAAGCAGCAAAAATACAAAAGACATTGTTGTTTCAAATGAATCAAGTGAAACTTTCTTTGGTGGCTTGGTTGGCACATTGAAAGGTGGTGCGATTGTAAATTCCGAAAATAACGGCAGGCTCCTTGGCAAAGGTAAAGCAGTGTTTGTTGGCGGTCTTGCAGGTTACGCAGAAAAAGCTGGAACAGAAAATCCTGAAATTGCAAGTTCTAAAAATACAGGTGCTATTGAAGCACAATATGATATAAACAAGTCATCAGACTCTTCATCTTCAACCTCAACTGGAACTTCTACTGGAAACAATCCTTCATCCACTGCTCCAACTTGGGAAACAGACTTCTTCGGTAATATTACTGGGAAAGACGAAGCCTCGATTATGGGTTCACTTGAAGGCAAATATACAGGTGCAATAGGTGGATTTGTGGGTAAAGCAGCAAGTGTAACTATTGAGGCAAAGACTTGCGAAACTTCTGGTGAAATAAAAGGTTATGCGTTCTACAAGCGTAATGTTGAAGCGGTGAAAGATAAGTCCTATGGGAAAGAAGAAGATGATGAAAATGCGAAAGATATTGTTTATAAAGACATCATCTACGAACGCCGTGGAAAATATGTAGGAAATGCAAGTCGTGGAAATGCTGTTATTGTTGAAGACGGCGACAGTTCACAAGAATACAAAATGCCAGAACTTACTAAGGTTGATGAAACAGCAGATGCTACTATAACTTGGTCTGATTCTGATAGAGAAGGAGATGGCTTTGAAGAAAGTTATGTAACAATCTATTATGAGTTGAATGCATGGACACCAACTGGCACCACAGAAGGGGAAAATGGATATTATAGTTCCGTTGCACGAAAGATTGTAAAATATTCATCAGAAGCAAGTGGAACTAGTGAGGGACTGCAAAAAGAAAGCGTTTCTAGCCCAGATGTCCCATCAGGAGACATAAAGTCTGAAGATTCTAAATGGTTTGATAAATTTGACAAAGCGGCAACAAAGGAAGTTACTTCTTTCGTAGCATTCCAAAAAAATGAAGGTCCAAAGTGGATTTGCTACATTATCACAGAAAAAGTTGTTTCAAATTATTATGATATGAAACTGGAAACCGAACCTTCAGAATTGCCTTATGTTGGTGGAGCAACGAAGGAAGAAACTGTTGTTCAAAAAATTAGAAACGCAAAGAAAAAATCGGACAACAACGGAACTAAATATATAACTCAAAATACTCAATCAGCACAAACAATGCAAAGCCTTTACACATACAAGTTCAAAGGTGAGGTAAGCAAATGGGATGTTGTTGAGATAAGTGGGAATTTTAAGTTCAAGACCGAGTAAGAGAAAATTTACAAAAAGATGAAAAATGATCTTAAGCGGGCAAGTCGCCCGCTTGAGAAATCATTTTAAAATGCAAAAAAAATGCAAAAAAAATGCAAAAAAAATGCAAAAAAAACAATTAAAAAATTAGAAAAAATTAAGATTACTTAAGAAAAGGATAATTAAGTTACAAAAGAAAAATTATACATAAATTTTAATTCCAAAATTGAAAGAGGAAGAAGAAATGAAAAAGATTTTTAGCAAGATAATGATTTTTTTGCTGATAGTGTCTTCGCTTGTAATCTTCGGTTGCAAGGAAAGATATGGGGATTTGAGAATGTCCCTAACTTTTTGCTTCACTTCTTTTTCCTCCAGAACTTTGGAAGACGGCACAAAGCGTTGGACAAATTCAACTGACAATTCTGTGGTTGATGAAAACTTGGACGGCTCTTACACATTATATATGTATGGCAACAATCAAGGAACGGCTTACATTGACGCAACATTCACAGGAACACCAGCAGACTTTAACAATGACATCAGTGTCAGTCTTTCAAATTCTATTTTAACCATTGGCAAAAAACAATATATTGACGGCGGAATAAGATTTTCCGTCACACCAAATCAAGAAGGCTCCACAGTTCTAACTGTTCTCAGTTCGGAGGGAGACAGACAACGAAGTGTAAATATTACAGTCGCTCAAGTCCCTTCAGTCTTGAGATTTAAGGAAAGCAAAATTGCTCTTTCTTACAAAAGTGGCACAACAACCAACTTAGCAAACGGTCTTGAAAACAACTTGAGTTTTGGCATGAGAAATGTTACCTTTGAACTTGGTGTTCTATCTAGCGAAGGCGAAACATTGCTTGAAAGATTTACCCCATATTCTTCCATTCAACTTGCAACCAAAAACATATCATTAAATGCTGGCGTTTTGACATTGCTTGATGATTATGACTTGCAAGAGGGTGGGGAACTTTATGTTAGGGCAACCTACCAAAACCCACTTGGTGACGACTTGGTGCAACTTCAACAAATTGAATTTTTGCCACAAATAACTAACTTTGAAATCTACGCTTTTGACCAATCTTCTTCAAACGGAATTGGCTCAAAAGTTGGGGATAGCAATAACATTCTATCCACTATAAATTTTGTAACAAACATTGCCATAACTCACAAGGACTTTGTTTTGCGAGTTAACACAAATGGCAAAAAACTTAGTATCTTTGGTGTTGAAGACTCGCTTTGCCCATTTACTGTGAGCGTTCAACCAAATTATGAAAACTATGGCTTAACTTTTGGACAAAATAGTTTGCCAATAAGATATTTTAACGCTGACGGCGAAATAACAACAGAAGGGAACATTCATCATTCTACTTATGCTCTTTGCTACATAAGACTTGTTCCTTCAAAAGTCAAATCTACAGAAGGCTCGGCAAACTATCCACAAGGCACATATGATATGCTTTTCCGTTGTGAATATGTGGACTACAAAAATGAGGAATTTGCAACCTCTGCAAGCATTAGGACAAAATGCTACACAGTTGTAAACAACTATGCAATAAATGGCAAAATTTTGCAAAACAACAACATAGAAGCAAACTTTGTTGAAGACAACTGCCTTGCCATTGAACTTATGACGAACCTTGACGCTTCACTGGGTGTTAAACTTTCTCTTACAGTGGGTGAGCCACTAAATGTTTTGAGCAACAGAACTGCCTTTCAAATTAAATTTTACAAACGCCAAAAGGGAAGCCCAACAATTTCAAAACTATCTGAAGACGAAGTGCTAAATATGTTTCAAATCTCAATAGACGGTGAGGGAAACTTGCTTCAATCGGGCTTTGAGGGGCACAAATTCCTTGCTGGAACAAACTTCTATTTCAAAATAAAACAAGCTGGCGAAGCGTTTATTGGTGATGATGTTTTTATGCAAGTTGAATCTTGCGAAGAACAATCAAGCGCCAAGTGCGTTGCCAAACTTTCGCTTGTTCAGGGCATAAGTGAAATTACAGGGTATGAACTTGTTTTAAGAAGCAGAGAAGTTGACGAAGCAACGGGTGATTATATAATTTATGACAGACAAAGTGTAACTTTTGAAAATGCTCGTGCATCTCTTGACCTTGACCTATCCAAAGG
>CAKVNA010000111.1 GCA_934776915.1 uncultured Clostridia bacterium | reverse complement strand
TGCGTATCCGTCATCGAGTCATAGTCAGCAAACATGAACTGAGTTCTCACCCGCTTCTGCGCACACAGCCCTCTATATTTCCTCTTATCCATTATTCTTCCCATGCATCTCTTCATATTTAAATTATATCACCCGCAAGCACTTTCTGCAATCATTTAATCAATATTTTTGAAAAGATTTGGAAAAACATTTTAAAAAACAAAAAAAGCGATAAATCTTATGCCAAATAGTCCACTCTTTGCTTTATCACAAAAGAAATATGCTGTTCATATACTGATTATATAGTATTTTTCAAGAGGTGATATGAGAAGGAACTGTTGTAACAATTTTTGTAAAAAAAGGCATATAGAAAAGATAATTGCTGGGCCAAGAGGTCTTTCTGGTCCAACGGGGCCAACGGGGCCAACGGGTCCAACGGGGCCAAGTGGAGAAAATTTGGTTGTAAAATCAACGACCACATTAGATGCTGGAAAACAAGCCAGAGTGTCTGCTTTCCATGACGGCAACACAACATTTTTAGACTTTTTTATTCCTAGGGGGTTTGATGGAAAGCCCGAGAAAGTAGTTGCAGGCAAAGCCAAACAAGTTGCTCCAAATGAGGAAGCAAAAATAGAGGATAGATATGAAAACAATACACATTATCTTGATTTCTCTATTCCCAAAGGTGAACGGGGTGAGAAAGGACCAACTGGACCCAAGGGTGAAAAAGGAGATGCTGGAGCAATGGGGCCAGAGGGCAAAAAGGGAGAGCAAGGAGTCCAAGGAATTATGGGTCCCAAGGGCGAAACAGGTCCGCAAGGAGTTAAGGGTGATGTCGGTCCAACAGGGCCAAGAGGCTTTCCAGGTGAAATAGGAATAAGCGAAAGAATTTCTATTGATTTAACCGAAACTACTAGACCTGGAGAAAATGCTCAAGTTTTAGATGATTTTGAAAACAATGTTCACCACCTAACCTTTTATATTCCTCAAGGAATTCAAGGGCCTAAAGGTGACAAAAATGATGATATAATAGAGGTAGGAACTACCACTCAAGTAGGAGAAAACGAGCCTGCAAAAGTAGTGGATAGACACGAAGGCAATGTCCATTATTTAGATTTTCAAATTCCACAAGGCAAAACGGGGGCTACAGGTGACAGAGGTCCACAAGGGATACAAGGACCACAAGGCGTGGCGGGTCCTCCAGGCACGACCAACAACATAAATGCTACTATATACAACTCAATCAATCAAGATGCAGTAAATGGCAGACCGCTAACCCTAGATGAAGTGTTGACAAACAATGGCTTAAATATAAATAACAGTTCCATCACAATAACATCTAATGGAACATATATATTAAGTTTTTCTGTGAATAATGGAACAACAGCATCAGCTGGTGATTGTGTGGGCATATACAAAAATGGTGAGCTTGTTTTGGGGACTCGCAGACCTTTGACCACAAGCACCAATGTTAGTGCCACAGTTGTGGCAGTTTTAAAACGAAATGACATCATAACACTTGTGCCAATGGTGTCAACAAATCGCATAATTACCGCTTCTGGTGCACCAAGCGCTTTGTTAACCGTAATACAAATAGCCTAAATCTGACTAACAATTAAAAAAGCACATAAAATAATCTGTAAGATTAAAATAATGTGCTTTTTAATGCTAAATAACAACCTAAATGTTCCCTTGACCGCCAAAACTCTCATCACAAGAAAAACAACAGCCCTCTCTACCCTTAAAATTTGGTGCGTCTGGAGGGGCTTGAACCCCCAACCCTCGGTTCCGAAGACCGATGCTCTATCCAGTTGAGCTACAGACGCATATTAAGTTGTAAGTTATATTTCCTACACTTATTGAGGAAACGAGGGTTAGGGCTCATTTCTCGGCACAGATACATGCTTGCGTGAAAAAGTATATCACACAAACAAAAAAACACCAAATGAATTTCTATGACGGAAAAACAAAAGGTGTTTTTTTAGTTTTAGTCGTTGTTCAAACTGTTTTGGAAAACTTCAATTTTTGCTGTAATCAAGTCGAAGTTTTCTTCAAAGGCTGTTTGATGTGCTTCAAGTGTTGCTTTAAAGTTGTCAAACATTTCAGTAGCGGTTGCAAAGTCTTGTTCAAAGTATGCTATGCTGTTTTCACGAACTTGTGCAAGATATTCTTCTGTTTTTGTTTGAAGAAGTGCGTCAATGTTGTCAATTTCTGTGGAACAGACGAGTAATTCCGCTTGAAGTTTTGCGATTTTTGCTTTTATTTCGTCAAGTGCCACATTGTTAATGAACAACTCTTTTGAATAGGCGTCATATTGTTTTTGAACTTGCAAAATGGCTGCTTGAAGTTCGACAATCTTCTTTTTGCTCTGTTCAATGCTTGCGTCAAGTTCTGCCTTAAGGTTTTCTATGCCCAAAAGTGTATCTGCTCTGAGGCTGTAGTAAACATCTTTAAGTTGTTCAGATTTCTTTATCAAAAGTGAAAAAACTTCGTCTTCGGTGAGGTCGGTGGTGTCAACTGTGGCGTCAATTTTTGCAAGTGATTCTTTCAAACTTTCCATGCGAGTTGCAACTGTCCCAGCAACGATACCATAGGTTTTGAAATATTTGTTTGTTGCCGACACAATTTCGCTTTTAAGTTTTTCAAATCTGTCGCTGTCTTTGCAATAAATCTTCACAGAAACAACAGTGCCTTCAGTGCCATTGTCATAGCCTTTTGAAATGTCAATTTTCCCGCAGTCCGAGGCAATTTTTGCAAAAAGTTCGCCCGCTTCGCCTGCAGAAATTCCGATGAAATCTGTTCTGCTGAATATCATTTGAGTTTCGTCTGACAAATAGTTAATGTCAACAACTTTGTCGTTTTCGTCAAGCACAACTTGAACTTCTGGATTGACGCTGAACTCCACAACAGATGTCGCTTCCGTTTTTGGTTCTTCTGGGCTTTTTCCGCAGCCGACAAGAGTCACTGCACATGCAAGTCCTAAGCACAAAACTAACATAAAGGATAAAAATTTCTTCATAATTCCCTCCAATTTCCACGGATATTTTACCCCAAGATTTGCTTGTTGTCAATAGACAAACTTGCACGAAAAACCCTTTTTGGCATATTTTTGTTCAAAATAACTAAACTAAATGGCGTAAAAGTCAACAAAAACTCAACTTTATTCAAAAATATATGCAAATTGCGTGCAAAAAAATTTTTTGTGCGGTATAATAATTTTATTAGGAGATTTGAAATGGCAGAACAAGAAAATTTGAACCTTCAACCTCAGCAACAAAAACCTTCAACAAAAAAGAAGGAAAAAGGACCTCTATCCCCCGCCCTTAAAAAGGCATATACAACATGGGGAATTGTTACAGTCGTTGTGTCCTTCACAATGTTTTTTGCAAGCATAATAACCTTTGTGCTTGTGCTATTGCGACTTAAAGTGCCGTTTATTCTTGGCGTGGTGTTTTTTGTGGCAGGGCTTGCAAGTGGCGCAACGGGAATTCCACTTTTGCATGCAACCGCTCGTGAAAAAGCCGAACAAGCAAAGTTAAAT
>CAKVNA010000110.1 GCA_934776915.1 uncultured Clostridia bacterium | reverse complement strand
CTTGTGACACCGACATTCCACACAAATTCGGCACGACGAAAGTTGTGTCTTTAACTTCACCCACAGGCTTTATGTTTTTATATTTTATAATTCCTTCATAGACTTTTTTTGCATAAGGCTTTGCAACAACACTTCCATAATATGCCCCACTTGACGGCTCGTCAACACAGACCAAAACAGCATATTCTGCCTTGTCACCTTGATTTAAAAATCCAAAAAAACTAGAAACATACTTGCCCCTTGCAATCTTACCGTCTGCGCCATATTTCTGTGCTGTTCCTGTTTTGCCAGCAATTTTGTATCCTTCAACAAAAGTCATTTCACCCGTTTTGCTTACTGCTTGTTCCAAAAGATAGCGTATTTTTTTTCCCACTTCTGCTTTAACTGTTTTATTCTTGGCAAGGACAGGAGAAGTGTATGTTGTTTTGCCGTTTTCATCATAAAGACTTGAAACAATTTTTGGTGTATTTAATGTTCCGCCATTGACAATGGAGCAAAAAGCATTGGCGAGTTGAAGTCCGCTTACAGCAACGGTCTGACCAAAAGCAATTCTCGCAAGGTCAACATCTTTTACAACATTCTCATCAAGCAATATGCCACCACTTTCGCCAGAAATATCCACATCAGACTTGCTTCCAATTCCAAAAGCACGGAGATATTTATAAAGTCTTTCCTTCCCAAGTCTAAGTCCCAAGTCCATAAAGCAACAGTTACACGAGTTTTGCACCGCCTCTACAAGGGTTTGACTGCCATGTCCAAGAGTTCTCCAACATTTAATTTTTTCGCCCGCCACAATTCTATATCCTGGGCAATAGAAATGTTCATTTTCGTTAGTTAAATTTTCACTGAGTGCGGCAGCAAGTGTTAAAATCTTAAAAGTTGACCCCGGCTCAAATACATCTGTCACTGCAATGTTTTTGGTCATTTCCATGAGTTCTTTCACATTATCCCTTGGGATATTGTTCAAATCAAAGCCTGGCGAAATTGCAAGCCCCAAAATGCGTGAAGTCTGTGGGTCAAGCACCAATATTGACGCCTTTTTTGGCTTGTGTTCGGCAAAAATCATTTCCAAAACATCTTCAAGCAAAACTTGAATATTTATGTCAATATTTAGTTTGAGGTTTAGCCCGTCAATGGGGTCAACATAATATTTGAGGGAGTCGTCAAGTTTCACCCCACGCACATCACTTTGAGTAAGGTATTTCCCGTTGGTGCCAGAAAGCAGGGTGTTGTAATAACTTTCGATGCCGCTTTGCCCTATGCTGTCACTTGTCAAAAAACCCATAACTTGTGACATTGCCTTGCCATAGGGATAAGTTCTTTTGATATTTTCACTCAAATACACTCCGTCAAGCGCCTTTTCGTTTATGCTCTGCGCAGTTGCTTCGTCAACTTGAAGTTTTATAAGACTTTCGGAAATAGTAATATTTTGTGTCTTTTCAAGCACTTTTTCATACTTTATGTCCAATTTTTCCGACAAAAAAGACGCCACCAAGGCTGGTGACTTGACCTCTTTTGCCCTAACATAAACATCATAACTTGTGGTGCTTGTTGCAAGAACATTGCCATTTGCGTCAATAATTTCGCCACGTTTTGCAGTAAGCGGCAACATTCTTGTCCATTGCTCAACTGCTTTCAGTTGCAATGTTGATGAATTTACATTTTGAAGATAAAACACTCTTATAATTAGCACAAAAAAAACAAAGGCTACAATCATTAGGAATGATAGTAACCTCTTTCGTATAGAAAATATTGAATATTCAACTTTCGGTTTGATGATGCCCCTCCAAATTGTTTGAGAGGCTTTGTTTTATTTTGTAAATATTGAACAAATCTCGTCAAACAAGTTGCTTGATGAGTTATTTTCACCGTTTGGGGCTGAAAGTTTGCTTTCAATTTTCAGCGTGTTGCCATTTTCAAAAGATATAACATTGTTTTCGGCAACGGTTGAAACTTGATAATTCCCCGCAACATTTGAAGTTGAAGCCCAAGTTGATTTAAGTGAATTTAACACAAACAAGTTATATATAAACAATATGCAAAGAAGCACCGCAATAGAAGTGCAAGCAACAATTAAAGGTTTGTTGCAGAAGTCAAATCTTTCCTTAAGGGACTTTCTTTCTTTGACCTTTGCTCCTTTTTGCTCCCATGCCAATGAGTTTAGCCCTTCATTTTCGCCAATTTCCATAGAGAAAACATTGTCGGAATTGTCCTGCAAATTGGAAATTTGTGAAAAATTGTCAGAAATTGGCACTTCTGTATCAAAATTTTCCAATTCTTGTGTTGCAATTTCACTTGTGTCATAAATTTTATCAAAATTTATGTCATCTATTTGTGCAACTTTTTCTTCCATAAGAATTTCATTTTTTCTATCCATAATCTTTTCCCCCTTTTAGTTTCCTATATCTTTTCTGCAACACGAAGTTTGCTTGAAGCACTTCGGCTGTTTATTTTCATTTCCTCTTCACTTGGGACAATAGGCTTTTTGCTTACAAGTTTCAAATCTGCCCTATGTCCACAAACACAAACTGGAAGTTCCTTTGGGCAAATGCAATTTGTAGAATGTTCTGCAAAGCAATTTTTTACAATTCTGTCTTCAAGCGAATGAAATGTTATAATACAAATTCTGCCATTTGGTTTTAAAAGTGAAATCATATCTTCAAGACCAATTTTTAGGCTGTCAAGTTCGCCATTTGTTTCAATTCGCAATGCTTGAAAAGTCTTTTTTGCCACGCTTCCGCCCTTATGTAGTGCCTTTTTGGGAACGCTCATTTCAATAATTTTCACAAGTTCCCCTGTTGTGTTTATTGGTTTGATTGTTCTGTTTGAAATAATGTTTCGCACAATACTTTTTGCAAAATTTTCTTCGCCATAGTCATACAAAATTCTGAGCAAGTCTTTTTCGGGATATTTATTTACAATTTCCCATGCCGACAATCTTTGAGTTGTATCCATTCGCATATCAAGTTTTGCGTCATGCATATAGGAAAACCCACGCTCTGCCTCGTCTATTTGATAAGATGACACACCAAGGTCTGCCAAAATGCCATCAACTTGTGTAATTCCTTGCTCTTGTAGAAATGATTTTATTTCGCAGAAGTCGCAATTTGCAAATATCACTTTGCACTTAAAGTTTTTTAGTCGTTCTCGGCTGACTTCAATGGCCGTTTTGTCTTTGTCAAAACAAACAAGTGTGCCATTTTCACCAAGTCTTTTTGCAATTTCGCTTGAGTGTCCAGCCCCACCAACTGTTGCGTCAACATAAACTCCATTTGACTTGATGTCAAGGTTTTCAATCACTTCTTTTAGCATAATTGGGACATGTCTAAACTCCATATCTTCCAAGCTCCTGCGAAAGCGACTCAAAATCTTGCAAGTTTTTCAAGGAATATTCTTCCCAGCGTTCCTTTGCCCACAGTTCAACTCTTGTGCCAGCGCCAACGAAGACAACATCTTTTTCTATCCCAGCAAAATCTTTCAAACTTTGTGGCAAAAGAAATCTGCCTTGGGCATCTTCTTCAAGTTCACAAGCGGAAGAAAAC
>CAKVNA010000109.1 GCA_934776915.1 uncultured Clostridia bacterium | reverse complement strand
TTTCTATGGGTTGCGGTGGCGGTCTTACAATGTTCTTCCTTGTGGCAACAATTTTGGGACTGTTTGGCAGCAAAGCCATTCCATCTGCAGTCAGAATTGAAGCAATGAACTACTTTAACTACACAACAATCTTGTCATTGTTTGACACAATGTCAATAACTGCGGGAACGCTAACATTCTTGTGGAAATGGGCAATTCTTGTTGTTCTCGGAATTGCGTGCTATGCAGTGTCTGTTGTCAAATTTGACAAAAAAGACCTTCCATTGTAAAAAAATAAAAAAACATGCTTTAGTTATGATAGAGTATGTTTTTTATCAAATGTATTATTTCTAAACAGTTTGCATAAAAATGTTTGACAAGAGTTTTTAAATTTGTTAGATTGAAAATAGATAATGTGTTTCGGAGGGGAAAATGATTAGAAAAAGTATTCCATCATTTGTTCTAGCACTCATTGCAGGTCCAATTTCAGCTTATGTCGGTTTCTATATTATTTGGGTTTCAATTCTTATTGGAGCTTTTGGCGGGACAGATTACATATTCTTTACAATTGCAGGTTGGGCTTGTTTAATAGGCAGTGTTCTTGGAATTGTAGGTGGCTCGTTCTGTTTTAAGCGAGCAAAAATTGGTGCAATTATTTTAACAATCGTCACAGCAACAGCAGGAGTTGCACTTGTTTGGACATTTTTTAGAATTATTGTAGCTTCTGGCTCGGCATCAGGAGAAGGTAATGAAATAGGACAGGGAATTGTTATGGGAATACTTACACTAGCCCCAGCAATTATGTATGTTATAGCAACTATCTTTGCTTATCTTGCAAAGCCAACTGAAACATATGTAGCAAAGCCACAACAATTTGCACCTCAAGTCCCTCAAACAGCACAACAAACAGGTGTGCAAAGTGTGGATAATCAAACTACAAATGATATTAAAAAAGAATAAATAAAAAGTCGAGGTTTTGCCTCGACTTTTTTAGTGAATAGGTCTATTTTAATAAAAATGATAAAATTCGTGCAAAAAACAGCGATTTTTTAAGAAAAATAGTGATTTTTTGCCTAAAATGTCAAAGAAAAAAATATGAAAATGAATTTTGAGATACTTTGTAATATTGCTTTACAAATTCGACAAGAACATGTATAATGTTAAAAAATATTTAAATATTTTTAAAAAAATATGAGGTGTGTATGGAAAAATATTCTGAACCAGAATTAAGAATGACAAGCATATTCGTTTTGCGTAACATCGCCAGAAGGGTGGGTGTTGTTTCTCCAACCACCTACAAAAAAGACGATTTGGTTAAAAAAGTTTGTGACATCGTTTCGGGACGGGCACAGCCAGAAATGCCTAGGAACCGCCAAGGCAGACCCCCAAAGGACAGAGTTAATCAGTTTTTGCTGCTTGAGCAAAACAACGGCGTGCCGGGAGTGCCAAAAGATGAAATTGAAATTTTGCCGGAATATTATGTTCCTATGGCAAAGAAAGACGAAAAACTTGACGCATTGGCAGATGATGGAAATATTTTCTTTGACGGGGAAGACTTGCCAGACGAAGGCGAACACGAGGGCTATCTTGTTGACGCAAGCACAGATAGGTGGTTTTTGTTCCCAGGTGGACACGCCACTCCAAAAAGAAGGTCTGTTTTCTTGTCCACAAGCCTTATGAGTGCGGGCGACATCAGACCGTCAGATTATGTGGAATGTTCTTACAAACTTGATAGAAATTGGCTTAATGTTGACAAAGTTTTGAGCAAGCCAGAAGGCAAACGCCCTTGGTTCAGCTCAATTTCGAGAATAAGAGAATCGCAATGGTGCAACAAGCCAGAAATATATAAAGTTGGAAATTTTGACCTTAAAGAAGGCGAAAGAGTGCTTATTTCTACAAAGACTGTAGGCCGCGAAGCAGATATATTTGAACAATTTGACAAAGTGCCAACAGACGCCACAAAACTTGCCCTAAGACTTGATGTTCTGGAAGACTATGGCAAAGTGGATTATGAAACATTTTGGACAATGGCCGGGGATAGTGAAAGAAGAAATTATTTTTCCACAAAACTCTTATACGGCAGAATTAAACGCCTTGTTGAAAAGGGCAAAAGGGTTTTGGTGTATGTCAGCGAATTGTCAAAACTAGCCCGTTACTTCAATCTTACTCACGGATACTCTGCGTGGGACTTGAAAGAGGGAACATTGTCATTCTGCTTGGGCATTATGCAAATGGCCGGTTATTATAACAATGGCGCCAGTGTAACAGTCCTTGGGCTTTTGAAAGAAAGCGAAGGTCAACTCTATTCCTACATTGAAAGGGACCTTGTTGACTACAACTGCAAATTTATCACCGAAGAAAATATATTAGGTGAGTAGTTTGTTTGTGTAAAATGTATATAAAAATATCTCCTGCATTTGCAAGAGATATTTTTTGTTTTATTTTTATCGCACTCTCATTCTTGTTCTAAGTTTGATAATGATAATTGTAACAACTACAGCAACAATCACTGCAACTATAATAGCGACTATTGCGAAGAAGTTAAGTGGGTCTTTTTTGTTTACACGGAAACTGGTTAAGATATTGCCGTTTGCCGTTTCAACTTGGATAAAGTAGGAGTTTGATGCTGTAAGGGTTAGTGTTCTTGCCGTTCCCAAGTTATCTTTATCAATTTTGATAGGTGTTCTGTTGTATTGATAGAAGGTGTTGCTATCTGAATTATAAACCATAATCTTAATTTCACAATCGCCAAGTTGATTGTAAATGTAGTCGGCATTGAATGTGATAACAATGTTTCCAGTTGTTGTTTCGCCATAGCCGATGTTGCATGAAAGTGTTGGCACAAAGTCGCTTATTAAGAAGGAGAACACAAGTGTTTGATGAGGTGCTGAGCCATATCGAAGTGTAACTGTGTATGAGCCGTTTCCGCTTCTGCTATCGTCACTTGAAATGAACAATGATTTCACTCTGCCGTCACTCATAAACGATGCCGTTATATCTTCATTGTCACGCAAAACTTGTTCAATTTGATAGCCAACAATTTCTGGATACTCAAACGCCATTCGAGAAGCAGTGGAGGAAATTAGCGTGAAGTTGTAAACATTGCTCATAAGTGCTTTGTCGTTGTATGTGCCGTCAAATGTAACTGTGTATCGTCCTGGGGTTGTAAATGTTATTGTGCTATCTGTGATTAGGGCAGATACTTGTGCACTTGTAAGTGATGTTCCGTTTCGTGTGATAGAAATTTGAATTTGGTTTATGTCATAATATTTGCTGAATGCATCGTTTATAACAAGGCTAACTTCATTGTTAAACACGCCATAATCAATAGAATTAAGCGTTTGACCGTTGTAACTTAGGAAGAAGTCCACTTTGTCCAAAACAAGCAATTTGTATGTTCTAACAGCCGATATTCCTTGAAATTGATGTGTGTTGCCCGCAACATCTCGGAAGGTTAGTGTGTGTTCTCCAGTAGGAAGAATGTAACAATTTGATGTGCCATTTGAATAGGTGATTTCTGGATATTCTTCATAATTTTCCACGCCATATTTGTCACCCATCAAAACAACATTTCCTTGTCTGAACCAATA
>CAKVNA010000108.1 GCA_934776915.1 uncultured Clostridia bacterium | reverse complement strand
TGTTGCAAAAAACAAAAATGGCAGACGATTTAGATTTCTTGACGGCCCAATAACCGCCAACAACAGATGTGGCGTTCACCACATTTGGGGCAGAACTCTAAAGGACATAACCATAAAATATCACGCACTCTTGGGTGAAGATTGCCAATATCAAAACGGCTTTGACGCACAAGGAATGTGGGTCGAAGTGGAAGCGGAAAAAGACTTGGGGCTTTCTGGCAAGCCAGAAATTGTCAAATATGGCATAGACAACTTCACCAACAAATGTATGGATAGGGTGAAATATTATGCCAACGAAATCACCAATCAATCAATCCGCATGGGACAATGGATGGACTGGGATAACAGTTATTTCACAAACTCTGACGAAAATATTTTGTCAATTTGGAACTTCCTAAAAGTCTGTCACGAAAAGGGATATATCGTTCGCAAAAACAGACCAATAGCATGGTGTCCACGTTGCGGGACAAGTCTTTCAGAACACGAAATGGCAGGCAGTTATCATGATGTCACTCACACAGCAATATTTGCCAAATTTCCTGTTATGATGGAAGATTACAAGATTTTGGCATGGACAACAACACCATGGACTTTAAGCGCCAATGTCGCACTTGCAGTCAATCCAAATTTGGACTATGTAAAGATTGTTCTTACAAACTCAGGCGAACGCTTGGTGCTTGGCAAGGACGCATTAAAAGTTGTCAAAGAGGACTACAAAGTATTGGATACCTTTAAGGGTGAAAAACTTGTTGGACTTCACTATGAAACTTGCTTCCCAGAACTTCCAGAGCAAAACTTTATGCACAGTGTTGTCGCATGGGACGAAGTTGACGCAGTGGAGGGAAGTTGCGTGGTCCACATAGCCCCAGGTTGTGGTTCAGAGGACTTTGAATTAGGTCAAAAACTTGGGCTTCCAGAACTCTGCCCAATAGACGACCAAGGCGTCATGCTTGAAAATACAGGCTTCCTAAAGGGCAAGAAAACAACCGATGTCGTTGACCTTGTAATTGACAGACTTCAAAAAGACGGCAAACTCTTTTATGCCCACAAATACACCCACAGTTATCCATATTGCTGGAGATGCAAAACAGACCTTGTTTACAAGCTTATCTCCACATGGTATATCTCTATGGACGAACTTCGCCCACAACTTTTGTCTGCAATAGACAATGTAAAATTCCAACCAGAATACGGCAAAAAGCGTATGGCAGATTGGCTGAGGAATATGGGCGATTGGAACATATCCCGAAGCAGATTTTATGGGCTACCACTTCCATTTTATGTTTGCCCAAAATGTGGCAAAGTTCATGTTGTGGGAAGTCTTGATGAACTTAAAAATTTGGCAGTCAACCCAGAAGACATTGCAACAATTCCAAACTTGCACCGTCCTTGGATTGACAATATAAAAATCAAATGCACCGCTTGTGGCGAAACAGTTTCAAGAACAACCGAAGTTGGTGACTGCTGGCTTGATGCGGGCATAACTCCTTTCAGCACCAAAAAATATCTCAAAGACCCAGAATTTTTCAAAAACAACTTCCCAAGCGAATATGTTTGCGAAATGGTTGAACAACTTAAACTCTGGTTCTATTCCATGCTCGTTATGAGTGTTGTTCTCACAGGTCGTGCACCTTATGAAAAAATTGTAACTTATCAATATGTAAAAGACGAAAATGGCAACGAATTTCACAAAAGTGGGGGTAATTCGCTGGAATGTGACATGGTGGCAGACAAAGTCGGGGCAGATACTATTCGTTATCTTTATGGCGGAGCAAATCCAACAAATGATATGCGCTTTGGCTATTCACTAACAGACGAAGCCAGACGAAAACTTATGAACTTCTGGAACGCTTATGTGTTCTATAACACCTATGCCACAATCGACAAGCCAGACTTCAAGGACTTTAAACTCAATGTCGCAACTCTTTGCCCAACAGATAGATGGCTTCTTACAAAAATAAATAACTTTGTGGGGAAAAGCAAGAAAAACTATGCTGATGACAAAAGTTATCTTGTGGTGAAAGATTTTGAAGAACTTGTTGACGAGCTTACAAACTTTTACATTCGTGTAAACAGACGCCGTTTCTGGAAAAGTGATGACAAAGAGGACCAACTTACAGCATACTATTGCCTATATTATGCAATAAAAACAATGACACAAGTCATGGCACCAGTTATCCCATTTATGACCGAACATATCTGGCAAAAAATGGTTCGTGCAACCGAAATTGACGCTTCAGAGAGCATTATGCTTGGCGGATTCCCAAAAGAAATCTTGGGACTAGAAAACGAAGACATTTTGGAAAGTGCCGAAATCGCAAGAACTGTTATTGCAAATGCTCTAAGACTAAGAAACGAAAAAGCACTTAAAATCAAACAACCTTTAAGAACTCTTTTTGTGCTTGCAGACGATAAAATTGAACTTGCAGTTAAGACATTTGAAAATGTCATTAAGGACGAAATAAATGTCAAAAATATTGAATTTGAAAAGAATACGGACAAGTTTAATATCCCATATCTTTCAGTCAATTTCAAAACAGCAGGTGCTGTGCTTAAAAACGGTGTCCAAGCAGTTAAATCTGTCCTTCAAAATGCAAATGACGAGCAAATGACGGTTTTTGTCGAGGGATACAAGATGGGCAAAGTGCCACTTGAACCTTATGGCGAACTTGACGCAAACTTGTTTATGCTCAACTTCAAAGCAAAGGAAGAATTTGTCATTTCAACAGAAGATGGCGTAACAATCGTTCTTGACACAACTCTTGACAATTCGCTTATGCTTGAAGGAGCATATAGGGAACTTGTTCGCAGTGCTCAAGTTTTAAGAAAAGAAGCCGAGTTTGATATTTCAGACAGAATTGAAATGGACGTTGTTTCAACTTCACCATTCATAAATTTAGTTATCAAAACCTATGGCGAAAAAATTGCTCAAGAGGTGCTTGCAATTTCATTTAACAAGGGCATAGCAGTCCCAGACATTGAAAAAGAAGTGGAAGTCGCAGACGAAAAGGTTATTATCAAACTTAAAGTTGCGAAATAACTAAAAAAAGCATAAAATTTAACCCCATTTTGGTGGAAAAAGGAAAACATTATGTGTGATGTAATTTTTGAAGACAATCAAATTTTGGTCGCAGTCAAGCCTCAAAACTTGCCAGTCCAACAAGATAGTAGCGAGGACAAGGACTTTTTGACCATGCTCAAAGACTTTTTGATAGAAGAACACAACAAGCCGGGCAAAGCGTATCTTGGGCTTGTCCACAGACTAGACAGACCAACGGGCGGTGTTATGGTCTTTGCCAAAACATCAAAAAGTGCCGAGCGTCTTTGCGAACAATTTAAACTTCATTCCACCGAGAAAACATATTTTGCAGTGGTGGAAGGTGAACCAAGACTTAAGCAAACAAGGCTTATAAATTATCTTAAAAAAGACGAGAAAAACAACATCGTCAGAGTTTGCACAAGATATGAAGAAGGTGCAAAAGAAGCAGTGCTTGACTATCAAGTTTTGGAAACAAAAAACGGACACTCGCTTGTAAAAATTCACCTTCTCACTGGAAGAAGCCACCAAATAAGAGTGCAATTTGCAACAATCGGCTGCCCAGTGTGCAATGACCAAAAATATGGCAAAAATGC
>CAKVNA010000107.1 GCA_934776915.1 uncultured Clostridia bacterium | reverse complement strand
TATGGTATATATCCCACTGACACATCAACAGAATAGTCAACATTATCAAGTGGAATGTTTTTGATATACACTTCCCCTCTGTCTTGCTTTTCAAGTCCCGCAAGAAGTCTGAGCATACAAGTTTTGCCGCTGTCTTTTGGCCCAATAAGAGCCACAATCTCGCCCTTGTCTGCTTCAAAGTTAATGTTTGATAATGCGTAAAATTCTTTTGTGTATTTTACAAACACATTTGAAAAACTAATCATAACAAAAACATTTTAGCAATTCCCGCAAAATTTATCAACTAATTTTGAGCATTTTGCACAAAAATATTTTAATTTTTTGTTATTTTTAAAGTTGTTCTAAAACAGATTGACAACAAATTCCTTTAAAATCACATAAAAACTAAACTTAAAGTCTTAAAATTTTAACAAATTTTTCAAAAAAAATTGCTTAAAAATAAATGACTTATGTCTTAAGTTATGATATACTCTGAAAGTTAAAGAGTGATATGCTCATGGGGAGAAAATAAATGGATTTATTTGACAAATGCAAAAGTTTTACTTTGCCTGACGAACTTATTAAGCGTGGGATTTACCCTTATTTCCATGCTTTGCAAACAAGGCAAGACACCGAAGTTGTTATGGAAGGGACAAATGAAATTATGCTCGGCTCCAACAACTATCTTGGGCTAACTTGCCACCCAGATGTAATTGAGGCAGGCAAAAATGCAATTTTAAAATATGGCTCAGGTTGTTCTGGGTCTAGATTTTTAAACGGAACAACAGTTTTGCACCTTGCACTTGAAAAGGAACTTGCTGAGTTTTTGAACAAAGAAGAATGTGTTACATTCTCCACTGGCTTTCAAACAAATCTTGGCATAATAAGTGCAATAGTTGGCAGAAATGACTACATAATTGGTGACAAAGAAAATCACGCAAGTATTTATGACGGCTGCAAACTCAGTTACTGCAAACAACTTTTAAGATATAATCACAGCGATATGCAAGACCTTGAAAGACAACTTTCTTCCATTCCTCTTGACGCTGGAAAACTTATTGTCACAGATGGAGTGTTTTCTATGGGTGGAGATATTTGCAAATTGCCAGACATTGTTAGACTTGCAAAAAAGTATAACGCACGGGTTATGATTGATGACGCACACGCATTGGGTGTAATTGGCAAAAACGGTCGTGGCACTGCTTCTCATTTTGGTCTTGAAAAAGAAGTTGATATTATTATGGGAACTTTCTCAAAAAGTCTTGCCTCAATAGGTGGATATATGGTCGCTAGTCACGAAGTTTGCAATTATGTAAAGCACACTTCCCGCCCTTATCTTTTCTGTGCTTCAATAACTCCAGCAAGTGTTGAATGTGCAAGAGAGGCACTTCGCATAATTAAGCGTGAGCCAGAAAGGATTGCAAGACTTAATGAAATTGCTAACTATGCAAGAAAATGTCTTAAAGAAAAACATGTTGACATAAGAGATTCAGAAGCACCAATCATTCCAATAAATACCTATGACAACGAAACAACATTCATTGCTTGCAAAAAGTTGTTTGAAAATGGAGTTTATGTCAATTCTGTTGTATCCCCTGCTGTTCCAGTTGGACAAAGCATTATAAGAACAAGTTACATGGCGACTCTTACAAATGAACAAATTGACCGAGCAACAGATATCATAGCAAAAGTCATGGGCGAACTTGGTCTTTTGACAACACAAAAAAATAATTGATATTGCAATATCTATCAAAACTTATAATTTTAAATACTAAACTTTGTTTGAATGGATATTTCTAAAATTAGTTAAAAAAATTAAAACAAAAGCAATTAAAAAAGTTACACCCAAAAGAGTGTAACTTTTTTTCTATTAAATTTATTTTAGTGAATTGCTTCAATAAGTCCTAGGTTGCCGTCATTTCTTTTATAAAGCACATTGACATTGCCAGTTTCCCTATTTAGGAAGACATAGAAATTGTTGTCGATTGTATCAAGGAACATTTCTGCGTCTTCAACTGAAATTGGTTCAAGTTCAAATGTCTTTTTTCTAACAACTTCTTGTTTTTTGAATACTGGTGCTTCCTCAAAGAAAAGATAATCTTTGTTAAGCGAATCTTTTTTGAGTCTTGTGAAGAATTTGTCACCATACTTTATAATTTGTTTTTCTACTTTTGGAAGTGCAAGGTCAATGTTTTCATACATATTATCCCCTGTTACTTCTGCTCTGTAAAACAACCCTCTGCTGCGGATAGATAGTTCAAGTTTTGCAACAATTCCTTCCATTTTGCAATTCACTTTTGCCACTGCGTCTTCATTGAAGTATTTGTCAAGTTTTGCAACTTTCTTTTCAATAACTTCCCTAAGTCTATCCGAAACAGTATAATTTTTTGAACTTATTTCAACTCTCATATTTGTTCTCCTTTTACATTGGGTCGCCCCATATGTTTACAATATCATTTTATCAAAAAACTTATTTATCTCAAAACAATTTTATGCACTCAAGCACAAATTTTAATTTTATCAATAATAAGTATTTTTAACTTTTGCTAGTTTTTCCCTTCACTCGCCACTCATTTGAAATTTAAGTCCCATATCATCTGTTGAAACAACAATGTTTTTTGACTTAATTTCACCCGACAAAAGTGCATCAGTTAGTCTGTCTTCAATTTCCGTTTGGATAAGTCGTCTTAAAGGTCTAGCACCATATTCTGGTGAAGTTCCCTTTTCAACAAGATACATAAGAGCACTTTCTGTAAATTTAAGATTGATATCTCTTTCTTTAAGTCGTTTGTTAAGGTTGCCAAGCATAATTTTTGCAATCTTTGTCAAGTCATCTGTTGAAAGGCTGTGGAAAACAGTTATGACATCAATTCTGTTTAAGAATTCTGGCTTAAACTTCTTTCTAACGCTTGCCATAATAGTTTCTTTCATTTGTTCATAGTCTGGGTTGTCGGTTGTGAATGAGCCGCCACCAAAACCAAGTTGTGCTCTGTTAGAATTAAGTTCGCTTACGCCGCAGTTGCTGGTCATGATGATAATTGTGTTCTTGAAGTTGACTGTTCTTCCGTTGCTGTCCGTAAGTCTGCCATCATCAAGCACTTGAAGAAGAATATTAAACACATCTGGGTGTGCTTTTTCAATTTCGTCAAACAAAACGACCGAATAAGGTTTTCTTCTTACTTGTTCTGTAAGTTGTCCGCCGTCATCATGTCCCACATATCCTGGAGGAGCCCCTATAAGTTTTGATGTTGAATAACTTTCCATGTATTCACTCATATCAATTCTTATAATGTTGTTTTCGTCATCAAACATTGCCTCTGCAAGTGCTTTGCAAAGTTCTGTCTTACCAACACCTGTTTGCCCTAGAAATAAGAATGAGCCAATAGGTCTTCTTGAGTCTTGAAGTCCAACCCTTGACCTTCTTATTGCCTTGCACACACTGGACACTGCCTCATCTTGCCCAACAACTCTCTTGTGCAAAATTTCTTCCAATTTCAAAAGTTTTTCTTTTTCACTTTCTGTTATCTTGGCAACTGGAATTCCCGTCCAACTTGACACAACTTCTGCAACATCTTTTTCTGTTATCATTGGTTCTGTCTTTGGCTTTGAAAGATTGTATTTATCTTGCTCCTTTTTGAGTTCAGCATACATTGTGTTAAGTTCATTTGCAAGTTTGGTTGACTTTTCATAG
>CAKVNA010000106.1 GCA_934776915.1 uncultured Clostridia bacterium | reverse complement strand
CACTTTCAGAGTAGAGTTCGCCATTTGTTTTTGTCCAACCCACAAAGTCATAACCCTCACGAGTTTTTTCAATTCTGTTTGCAAGCACACTTTGTCCATTTGAGTAGAAGTTAAAGCTGATTGTTGTGTTTGCTCCACTTTTTGAAGTGCTTTGAAGCAAGGATAATGTTGTGCCATATTCAACTTTAACAGTTACATTTTCCCATTCACCCAAGTTGTCATTGTATGCAAGCCCAATTTCAACATCGTTCATTTTCCCTTGCCAAACAGCAACAAGTGAAACTGTGTTTGTGCCAAGCGAAATGTTGCCAGAAGCAATTTCAATCTCTGTCCCAGCCGCTTTCACTTCGCCAGCAAATCTAAAGCCAACAAGATTGTAATTGCCCCTTAAAATTTCGTTTTCTGTTGGAAGAGTAAGTTTGACGCCTTCGACAAGATTTGTTATGACAATTTGTCTTGCACTTGCATCAAATCGCACATCAATTTTGCTTTCGTCATAACTAAAGCCTTCATTTGTCAGTGCATCAAAATTAAAGTTAAAGGCAGACTTCAGGTCTTGCGAATTCACTTGAGCCATGTCGGAACTTAGTCCCACATCAACAAGACTGATTGTTGTTTGTTTTGCAAGTTTTTTGTAATAGGCATAAATTATTATTGCATTTTGTTCTGCGTCATAGCCTATGCCGTCACTTCCTCCAACAAGCAGAGTGTCAAGCCCTTGTTCAAGCACAGTTCCGTCTTGAGTTTTAAGCCCAACAAGCACATATCCGTCTTTTTCTCTGTTAAACAATGAAGCGTCAACCCATTCGCTGACTTTTTGGGAATAGCCATTTGACACAGTCCCCGTTGCAACAAGTTCCGTTCCAGAAATTCCATTTGCGAAAATTTTGAGGTCGGTTGCACATTCCTCCCAAACCGCATAAAGGTCAATGCTTTGTTTGTTTTTCAAAAACTCTTTGGAAACCGAAACTTTGCCACCGCCCGCCGCTTCAATGGAGATATAATCTTTTCCGAAAAGTGGGTTTGTTGCCTCACCGTCAACAACCATTGGGTCAACAGCAGTCCAGCCTACAAGGTTGTGATTTTTAAGAGGCTCTTTGTCCGAAACAGTTGGTTGCCCGGCAAGTGCTGGATAAGTTGGAAGCACATATTCCGAGCCAAACTTCCTTGACATAACAACTATTTCATCTTGATATTCCACCGTTTCGCCGCCCACTGGGTGAGAAGTGAAATATTTGTTTTTGCTATTTTTGTTTGTGTGCAATTTTATTTCAACATTTTTTGCCGCATAGTTTGCAACGATTGCGCCATCTCCCGCTGGGGTGTCAATTTGACTATCAAGTGGCAGTCTGTTATTTTCCCCGCCGAAAGACACAAGTTCGTAATAATTTTTGACAAATTGTATGTAGTCTGCTTTTGAAATGCTTGAATTCCCATTTTCAATTTGCCCCGTTGTTGCATTGATTTTTGACACAATAGACAAGTCGTCATAATATTCGCAATCTAGTTCTGCCAATTTTTCCGCCACTTGCCCAAGGTCAATTTTCTCTGACCAATATTTTGTTGTTATTTCAAAGAGGAGCAAATTAGAGCCGTCACTGTCATAATCGTTTTGAGCATAAAATCTTGTTGTAACATCACCCAAGACATATCCCGCATAAAGTTTTGTATTCTCTTTTACAACAAATGGTGAATATGGTTGAGTTCTCGCCTCGTCAAGATACCAACCGTCAAACTTTGCCAATGTAAGTGTTGAGCCATCAAACTTTGTTGAAGTTACATCAGCCAAATCTTCTGCCACAACAACATCACCTTCAGTGTAGGTTTTTGTTGCCACCGCTTCAAAAGGTCCCGTCACAAACTCAACATCAAAAGTCTTTTTCTTGCCGCCAAGCAAAAGTCCTAGCCCAAGGCTTAACATAAGAACACAAGCCACAACAGCACTGATAACGATTGTGAGTTTCTTTTTCTTATTTGGCTTTTTGCCATTCAACAAAACGCCCGCTTTATCTTTTCTTTCTTTGTCATTTGCAACATTTGCATTTTGAACATTTTGCCCTTGAGGCTGCCCTTGTGATTGTTGTCCTTGAAGATTATGTATATTTTGCCCTTGTTGGTTTATCATTTGGCCTTGCAAAGGTTGCCTTTGCCAAACATTCCCTTGTGGAGTTTGAACGCCCGGTCTTTGTGGCATTTGCCCTTGCATTGGTCTTGCATTTGGATTTTGAACATTTTGTCCAAAAGGTCTTTGTGGCACTTGCCCCGAGAACTGTGGATTGCCATTTGGAACTTGCCTTTGCATATTAGGGTTGACATTCTGCCCCATAGGTCTAAATTGCCCATTTGGCGTTTGAGGTCTATTTGGCATTTGAGGATTCTGCCCTGGCTGTCCTACTGGTCGTTGCGAAAAATTAACCCCGTTTTGATAAGGTCTATTCTGCTGCAAATTCCCGTTGTTTCCGTTTTGTCCCGCAGGTCGATTTTGCCCGTTAGACGCAAAAGAATTTGGGGTGTTATTCACTCCATTTCCATTCCTTTGACCGTTTCCGTTATTGCCGTTTCCCGAACCAAACAAATTCTTGTCCATAATATACTCCCTAGTATTATTTCACTACTTTGCAAAATTATTTTACTAAGCAAGATTTTTGTAAAAGCGGACTGTTTGCAAAAAGAAAAATTTTCAAACACAACATGTTGCAATTTGATAATCTTTTCCATTTCTGAAATCATTTGTTCTGTGACACTTTGAGGCGAAAGAAATTCTGTAAACCCAAGAAGAATTTGCCTTGCAATGTTTAATTGTCACTTTCCGTTTGTCAAGCCACTTCTACGATATTATTTTATCATATGAAGTATATAAATTACAAACAAAAGTGACACATTTTTACAAATTTTTTAATATATTTTTGCCTCATTTTGCTTGACATTTTTTATTAAATTTTTCTCCTTGTTTTTGTGTAAAAACTTTCTCGTTTTCATAATTATTTTCACCCATTTCTACACAATAGTTACCCACAATTTTTCAAATTTTGTGGATAAAGTCAGTTGCAAAATAAAACTGCCGTCCTATCGGCCACATCAATTTCCCAAACTTTTCAAATTTCCAACCAGTTATTCAGACTGAGATTTTAAAAGATAAAATAATAGCAAGCATTCCGCATCAAAAAAAACAAATATGGCACGAAAAACTCATCTTAAGCCAAGCAATTTCCATTTAAATATATTCAACATTCCGACCGCTTGTTCGGTTATTCTATTTTATATAAGCCGCTTATAATGTCACATCATTATAATATATAAATAAAATTACGAATTATCAGTCGGGCAATAAACTTCGCTTGCGGTCAAGCAATTTAGGCACTACTTCTCATGTTATACAAATATAACGACCGATTGTATTTTTGTCCGTTCTTATTGTGCCTTGCTTAACATGCCTTTATATCCTTGTTTTTGTTGTTTAGTTTTTCCATAGTTTATTCTGTTCTTACAACTTGCCTATAATAATTTAGCAGCCTTTATCATAAAAATTAAATTTCATCTTCAATCTCTTTCCTAAATCGTTTTGCAATTTATTCACAAAACAAAGTCGTTTTGCATATATTTTTTGCTGTTGTGCAATATTTAGGTTTATTAAGTTTTCTATATTATTTTTTATACTGAGTCAAAAAAATTGCTTGACAAAAGTTGGGAAATGTAAGAT
>CAKVNA010000105.1 GCA_934776915.1 uncultured Clostridia bacterium | reverse complement strand
GTCACAAACATGGGCTATAAATACAGCGACTTTGCTGTGCTTACAAGACTTAATGCAATGAGTGCGCCTTTTGAAGAAAAATTTTTAAACTACAACATTCCATACAAAATTTTTGGCGGAAATAAGTTCTTTGAAAGATTGGAAATTAAAAACCTTGTGAGTTATTTAAAAATGCTTGCAAACCCTTATGACTCCACATCATTCTCAAGAATTATAAACTATCCAAAACGGGGAATTGGCGAAGCAACAATAGCAAATATTTTGCAACTTGCTGAATTTCATAATACAACACCATACAACCTCATTTTAAGTTCTGACGAATATATGCTTGACGCCAGCCTTGAAAGGAAAATAAAGCCATTTAAGGATATTATCCAAAAGTTAAATGACAAATATGAAACCTTACCAGGTTATGAGTTTGTTGAATATTTGGTCAAAACGATTGACTTTAAGAGTATTTATAACACCTCGTCAGAAGAAGATTTGTCAAGACTCTTAAATGTAGATAACTTTCTTGTAATGGCACAGGAATATTTTAAAAACAACCCAAAAAGCACCGTTAGTGAGTTTTTGCAATCTATAACTCTTGTAACAGATATGGACGAATATGACGACAAAGCAAACACAGTTACCATTGCAACTGTTCATGCGGTGAAGGGGCTTGAGTTTAGGGTGGTGTTTGTTGCAGGGCTTGAGGAAAGAATGTTCCCAATAGTCCGCACATATTCAACCCAAAATGATATGGAAGAAGAAAGAAGACTTATGTTTGTGGCAATTACAAGGGCAGAAGAAAGACTGTTTTTAAGTTATGCCAAATCTCGCTTTGTCTTTGGCAGAAGGGACTATGCTTTGCCTTCAAGATTTCTTAAAGAATGTGAAATGCTTGAAAATCAGCCAATGTTTTCAAAGCCTCAAACCAGCCAAATTTCAACCAGTTTTCCAACTTTTGCAAAGAAAAGCTTTTCGCTTAACAAGTTTGAAACTTCTTCCGAAAAGCAAAAAAGTGATAGCCTTGCAACCAAATATTTTGTGGGGGCTAGGGTGTCACATCCAAAGTTTGGCAATGGAACAATTACAAGCAATCAAGGCATTGCGATCACCAAGTGCGTCAGCATAAACTTTGATGGCGTTGGCGTAAAAACACTGTCTGTTGAATATGCACCAATAACTATTATTGAATGATTGCACTTTTGGAATAATAAAAAGTGCAGAATTTGCACTTTAACAGAATATAAAAGTGCAAAAGGGAGATGTTATGGACAATTTAGAACACATGAAGGAACTTGTTGAAGTCCTAAATGATTATGCCTACAGATATTATGTCTTGGAAGAGCCTATTGTAAGTGACTATGACTATGACATTTTGTATGACGAACTTGTAGCACTTGAAAAGTCCACTGGCACCATTCTTCCAAATTCTCCAACAATAAGAGTCGGTGGTGACATTTTGTCTGGGTTTAAAAAAGTGGAACATAAGGTCAGACTTTTCAGCCTTGGCAAATGTAATGATTTTGTAGGACTAGAGAAGTTTGTAAGTGATGTCCGAACGGTCGTTCAAAACCCAACATTCACTGTTGAACACAAGTTTGACGGGTTAAGAATTATTGTGGAATATAGACAGGGCAAACTGTATCAGGCCTCAACTCGTGGCAATGGATATGTTGGCGAAGATGTTACAGAACAAGTAAAAACAATTAAGTCTGTGCCACTTACAATAAATTATGAAGGGACAATAACCCTTGCGGGAGAAGGGGTTATAACTCAACAAAATCTTGAAAAATATAACAGAACAGCAGAAGAAAAGTTGAAAAATGCCAGAAATGCTGTTGCTGGTGCAATAAGAAATCTTGACCCAAAGGTAACTGCAAAACGAAATGTTGATGTGGTGTTTTATGATTTAATTTCAAGTGACACCCCTTTTGAAAGTCAAGAGCAAGTGTATGATTTTCTGAAGAAAAATAAGTTCATGGTGGGGAAACTTTTCAGAGTTTGCAAAGATGTAAATGAAATTGAACAAATTGCAAACGAAGTGGACAAAGTCAAAGCCACATTAGATATTCAAATTGACGGACTAGTTGTCAAACTAAATAACTTAAAAGATAGGGAAATTTTGGGCACAACGGCAAAATATCCAAAATGGGCAATAGCATACAAATTTGCCCCACAGGAACTAACAAGTATTTTAAGAAAAGTATTTTGGAATGTGGGCAGAACAGGCAAGGTTACACCAACTGCAGAAATTGACCCAGTGGAACTTGCAGGAGCAACAGTCACTCGTGCCACACTTAACAACATTGACGACATTGCAAGAAAAAAAATTAAACTAGGCTCACTTGTTTTTGTCAGAAGAAGCAATGAAGTTATCCCAGAAATTTTGGGAATTGCACAAGATTTGCCAGGGTCAAAGGATATTGAAAAACCAACAGTTTGTCCTTGTTGTGGGGAGCAACTTGAAACAATAGGCCCAAATATCTTTTGCAAAAATCCAATTTGCAGAGAAAAAGTTATAAGCAAAATAACATACTTTACTTCTAGAAATTGTATGAATATTGAGGGTGTTCGTGACAAGATTGCCACCCAACTATATGATGATTGTGGGATAAGAAGTGTCAGTGATATTTATCTTTTGTCAAGGGAAAAACTTGAAAGGCTTGAAGGCTTTAAGGATAAAAAAATTGATAATCTTCTTGCAAGCATAGAAAGAAGCAAAACTTGCAATTTATCCAACTTTTTGGACGCAATAAGCATTGACGGTGTGGGCGAAAAGACTTCAAAAGACCTAGCCAAACGCTTTGAAACTTTGGACAATTTGAGGGTTGCCACCTATGATGATTTAATTCAAATTGACGACATTGGAGATGTGACTGCAAGAAATATTGTTGACTATTTTAAGGACGAAAATAACATAAGAGAAATTCAAAACTTGCTTGACAGAGGAGTCAAAATCAATGTGCCACAAAAGAAAAATATTGACACAACAAACTTCTTCTATGGCAAGAAAATTGTCCTTACTGGCTCGCTTTCAAATTACACAAGGGCAGAGGCTACAAAGATAATTGAAGACCTAGGCGGAAGTGTATCGGGCAGTGTTTCAAAAAACACAGACGCAGTTCTCGTTGGCGAAGATGCAGGTAGCAAACTTGCAAAGGCAGAGGCTTTGGGAGTTAGGACAATTTCTGAGGAAGAATTTAAAACACTTATAAAATCTTAAATTGTAACCAAATTGCAAATAATCTCTTGCAAAAATATTTCTTATGTGCTAAAATTTTGTGAAAAATGAAAAAGGAAGTGAATTTATTATGATGATTGACCCACCTATTGAGGAATTGAGAAAAATTGCTGGCAACGAATATATCCTTACAAACCTTGTTGCAAAGCGTGCAAAGGAACTTGAAAAAGACATTCCAGATGTCATTGAAAATTCATCTGAAAAGGCAATTTCAATCGCCGCCAGAGAAATTTATGCTGGCAAAATTATTCCAACCAAACTTGGAGAAGAAAACAAATAAGGATAAGTTATGATTGCAGAAGTTGTTGTTGATGTTGCAACCATGGGCATGGACAAGGTGTTTGACTATAACATTCCGCCTGAAATGAACGCCACCGTGGGCGACCGAGTGAAAGTCCCATTTGGCAACAGAAATGTTGAAGGGTTTGTCACAGCGGTCAAGCAAGGTTCAACACTTGACACTGCAAAACTCAAAAACATTTCTTCCAAAA
>CAKVNA010000104.1 GCA_934776915.1 uncultured Clostridia bacterium | reverse complement strand
TACCGCTGAGCCACAGTAGCATATCTATAAAAATAGGCTAATTTATTAAGTTTTTAAGTCGGTAATTTTAGGCATTTTAAATTTTGATAGGGTGATGTTTTGTTACAAGAGGCATAGTGGTGTGTGTTTTTTATTTGCAACATATTAAGTATATTCATAAATTGGTGTTCTGTCAATGGTTTCGGGGAATTTTTTTAATTTTGTTACATTTTAGATATTAGATGCTGCTTTTTATTCATTTTTATTATCTGAATTTTAAAGGTTATGTCGCAAGATTATCCACAAAAGTCGCAAAACTGGTGGATAACTTTAAACGATTGGATAGTTTTCAAATCTTTTTCCAATATTTTCCAAAAACTTTAATTAAATGATTGCAGAAACGCTTCGCGAATGTTATACTTGTTGTATGGAAAATACAAATAAGATAAACAATGAAGATACAAAAGACCTTAGGGTGGAAGCGCCATTTTTAAATTATTCGAATATGTCCGAAGATGAAATTTTGGAACACATGTTATCTTACATTTTACCAAACAAAGATGTTAAGACTTTGACGGGGCTTTTGCTAAATGAATTTAATTCGTTGGCAAATGTTTTAGATTCCAATGTGGAAAATTTAAAACAAGTTAAGGGTGTTGGTGAGGTTGTTGCAAACTATCTTAATTTTTGTTCAAGGTTGCCTGAGATTTACAAAATGAGTAGGGCTAGAAAAGAGGTTAAGATTAAAGGTCCGAAGGAGTTGGTAGAATATTTAACTGCTATGGTTGAGTTTTCTGCCATTGAAAAGTTTTATTATATTTGTCTTGACGGCAAGGGTCGTGTTACACACTTAGGCAGTGTTGGCAGCGGGTCGATAAGTAAATTGTTCATTAACAACAGAGATTTGGTCGGTCAAATATTAAAACGCTCGGCACACTCTGTTGCAATTTGTCACACTCACCCATTTGGGTTGCCAAACCCTTCGGAAGAAGATAGAAAATATACAAAAGAACTCAAAGACCTATTGTCTTCACTTTCAATAAGCCTTGTTGACCATGTTATATTATCTCCCGAGGGCTATTTCAGTTTCTTTCAATCTCATCTGCTTGAAGTTGAGCCTGTTGGCGAAATGGGAGCAACCTACAGAGATATGAAGGCAGCCTTGGGTGACGGCGGAATTGAATACAAATTTGAGGAAGACGAGAAGGCGACAGAATGATTATCGCGACAAAATTTGCGTCTTCTGAGTTGTCAGAGGACGTATTTTTATTTTAAGAAAAGGGGAAAAGAGGGAATTATGTGTGCATATTATACAGCAAAACAGAAAATGGATATTGTAAATTACGCCAAAGAAAACGGAGAGGTTCAAGCGGCAAAAAAGTTCCTTTGCACAGAGAGGTCTGTCCGCAAATGGAGCGAGATTTTTGATGGCACGGTTGAAAGTTTGGAAGATAATCGCCATCCGCCAAAGGTGCTCAACCCCAACCCACATACGCCCGAAGAAGTGGCAAATATTAAGAAAATTTTGAAAGAAAATCCATATATTCCATACTCAGACTTGCACAAAAAATTGAGGAAGGAATATGGTTACAACAGAAATTTGGGCAGTTTGTATAACTATCTGCGAAAGGAAGGCATAATTACAAAGCAGAAAATGAAGAACGACTTTTCGACTATGTTTGACAGCGAAGCCGTGAAATGTTTGAACGAGAAATTTCTGTTTAATAACAAAAACGACTTGCCACTGTATCTTGTGGAAGTAGATAACAGCGAGATTTATGTCGGAAAATTTGATTATTCCAGCCCATGCAAACTCACAGTATATTATTCAGTCGCTTTGAAATTTCAAGAAGAGCAGCAAGCCATAAATTTTATTAACTCTTTAAACAACACCACTCAACACAAATTGACAGTAAAGCGAATTGATTGCCCAGAAATTTGTAAATGTTTGCTAGACTAGTTGACTTTTCTTTAAATATATTCTACAATTCTAGCAGAAAGCGTCAAGCTGTGCCACTTGTTCGGGTTGCTGTCGCAACCACTCAATTTTTTGGCAGGCTTTCCTTTACCCCGAAAGTTTCGCTACGCTGCTACTTTCGGGGATCCCACCTACGAATTGGTGATTTACATAAAAATAATTTGATTTTGATATAATAAGTTTAATTGGAGGACTTTCAAAATGACCAAATATGAACGCTTTGTGTTATGGCTGAATAGATTTTATCATAAGCAAAACAAGATAACCATTTGCGTTCTATATACACTCATTATGGCTATCCTCGGAGTCCTCATCTATGGTGCAACGCACCAACAAGCAAATTCAAGCATATCAGTAAAATACACAGTCCCTAGTTACACAGTAACTTTTGACGCCAACGGCGGCGAGTTATCCACAACGGGGGGGGGGGGTCCTCTAAGATAGTCAAACTTGGCGACACCTACGGCGACCTACCCGTGCCAACTCGTACGGGTTATTCTTTTGTTGGGTGGAGGGGGAGAAATTTAATAAATATTTATAAAGGTTTCCCATTTAATAGTAATTATGTAACTTACACTATCAATCAAGATAATTCAGTCGATATAACAAACATGGCTCACACTTCAGATGGCACAAATAGATATGATTGTGTTATCATTCCACTTGAAGATTTGACAAATGGAAAGTATTGGCTTGCTGTTGAAGGACTAACATATATAGGAGAGTGCCGAGAGCCTGTTGTTGATGTCAGAATGGTTGTTCAAGATACGAATGAATTTTCTGGGATCTATCTTACTTACTCCAAAGAAAGCTCTGGGTATTTTGATGTTACGAATGCTGATAAGGCGACTTCAGGTTCATTTTGGCTGGAACTATTTATTTCTTCATCACATAGTGACAACAATTTTCCTTCATTTGAAAAGGGTGAATTGCATTTTAAGAATATAACTCTTTCCAAAGTTTCAAGCGAAAATGAGATTGTTCGTTATGAACCATACATCATTCAGCGTGATACAATTTTCAATAACCCCGGCGACAGAACCCTTGTTGCCGAGTGGACACCAAACAGCAATAATCTTTTTACCAATGGTGATTTTGAAGATGTTTACACTCAGACAGACACTGGCTGGGATAACAGTTTAAATGGGACATTGCATGCTACAGGGTGGTCGGACTATAATGAATATATTTCTAATGCTTCAACCGCTATGCATGCTCATTTAAAAGGTATCTCATCAACCGACCCGCAGCATGGACATGTATTTGAAATAATAGGTGCGCATAGGGAATATATTGCTGCATCGCAACGCTTTGACTCAACAACTAAAATAACAACTGGCACATATAGAGTGTCGGCAAGCGTAAAAGGTGTTTCGGGGCAAAATGTTATTTCTCCAGGGTTATATTATGCCCAAACGGGAACTGGGTATGAAAATTGCAGTTTTTATAGCCCTCTTAATTCAATTCGGTTCGGTGAAACCGATTGGATTCGTCTAAGTTGGGAGTTTAGCATTACCCAAATTTCATATGCCTATGGGTTTTATATTTATGGGTATCCATTATCCGACATCACCCCGTCAATGAACAACATTTTTTATCTTGACGATGTGTTTTTGGAGAAGATTGCATAAGATTTTAAAAAGCCTATCTAAATTTCCAACATTTTTCCAAATCTTTCCAAAAACATTGCTCAAATAATTGCACAATGAGCAAACTGATGCTATACTACAAGCAGTGAGGGAAATTATGGGAAAGAAAGTGCAAGGGATACATGCGGGACATAGGCAGAGGCTAAGGCAGCAGTTATTGCTAGCGGACTAC
>CAKVNA010000103.1 GCA_934776915.1 uncultured Clostridia bacterium | reverse complement strand
GACACTACACAGCAGACGAATATTATGAAAAAGTGTGTCTTGTCAGAAAGTATTTTCCGTCTGCCTCAATCACAACAGATATAATTGTTGGCTACCCAACCGAAACCGACGAGTGCTTTGAAGAAACATTGGAATTTGTTAAAAAAGTTAAGTTTTCGCATGTTCACTTCTTTGCATATTCTCAAAGACCGGGAACTCGTGCCTCAAAACTTCCACAAATAGCGGGAAATATCATAAAATCTCGTGAAAAACGCCTTAAAACAGTGGTAGAAACGCTGGAAAAGGAATATATCTCACAATTTATAAATAAGCCCCTTGAAGTGCTAATTGAGGAAGAAAAAGACGGATATTTCCAAGGCTATTCTCAAAACTATATCCGAGTTTATACAAAAACCCCAGCCCCTTGCGGCGTGCGAACAACCCTAATTGGCAAAGAACTCTTTAAAGACGGAATACTGTGTTAAAATAAGAAAGAAAAAATAAGAAATAAAAAAGTGGATATTTTTCTTGACTTTTCTACAAATATCTTTTAAACTTTTGAAGAAAATACGAGATAGGAGGGGACAAGATATGAACAGAGTTTGGGACAAAATTAGAGTAGGCATGTTGTGTGTAAACTATACTCTTGTCATGGCTCTTTTGTCAATAATTATCTTTGGTGCAACCCAACAAAGGACCACTGGGAACGTGTCTGTGAAGTATTCTAGACCCTCATACACGGTCACTTTTGACCCGACAGGGGGGGGGTATCTCCTAGCCAAAAGACCGTTAAATTAGGCGATAATTACGGCGATTTGCCCACTCCAACCCGTGACGGTTACACTTTTGTCCGTTGGGCAGAAACGGGGAAAAATTTATGTTACTTTGACCCTGCTGGGCAAGGATATCATGATAGTTCTAGTGGAACAACAAGCCTTATTGAGCAGGTATATACCCGCTCGGAGTTTACAACAAACACAGGGTGTTCAAGTTTCTATTTTAGTTTTGATTACGAAATTATAAGTACAACAGCAACAAAACTATATTTTCGCTTTTATGTTAGGACTGTTGCTGCTTTTGGTTGGACTTTAAATAGCGAGGCAGTATATCCAGATTTAAAATCTGGGCGGGTTTCAACATCTTGTAATATTAGTGCCATGAGAAATCAAATCAAGTTTGCTTATTGCACGTCTGATTCTGCATGCTCCATTTCTATGAAAGTTTTTAACATACAGATTGAAACGGGTGATGCTGCCACAGATTATGAACCATATAAGATTGCATCTTATATGCAATACACTAGGCAAGGCGATCAGACTTTAAAAGCATTTTGGAAGGAGAATACGTCTTCATAGCAGAATGGATAAATTGGGAAGTGTTGTATTTTTTGCCCATAACCCCTCACATTTCATTTATAAAACTACACGAAATTACAAAGTTTTCAAAATAGACTTTTAAAACTTCCCATTTTTAAGGACTTTTAAAAGTGAAGATTGCAAAGAATTGAGTTTTTGTCATACAAAACCAAGTTTCCCATATATTTGCTTGACATTTTGGGAAAAATGTTTATAATTGTGTTATAATCTCGGTTGCGAAGGGAGGTGAAAAGAGTATGTCAACAGTCAAAGTAGGCGAAAACGAAAGTTTGGAAAGTGCTATCAAAAGATTTAAGCGTAAATGCCAAAAAGACGGTATTATCGGCGACCTTAGAAAGAAGGAAGCATACGAAAAACCATCTATCGCAAAAAAGAAAAAATCTGAAGCAGCAAGAAAAAAGAGATATAAATAATATCGCAAATTTAAAGACTCCCTTGGGGGTCTTTTTTTTGTCAAAATAAAATTTAGTCTAAATTTGAGATTTCATTCAAAAATATTCAAAAATAATAGAAAAATAAGTTTCATAAGTCAAATTATCCTTAAATATTATCTAATTGGACAAGAAAAGACAATATTCAAACATCAATTTTTTTGGAGAAAATGTTGCAAAGAGATATAATTTTTTTGTAATTTTTCGGAGGTAATAGAAATGAGTGAAAAATCTAAAGGGAATATTTATAGTTTGGCAAAACTTGCGAAGGAAAGAATGAAAAGCAATAATTATTCAAGGTTGCCACAAAAAACTATAAACAATGCTACAAGCATAGCAAAATACATTTCAACTCACAAGTTGCCTCCAAAGCCAGCCCAAACCACAGAACGCAAAAGGTCAGTTGACGATACTTTCTATCAGAAAGTTTGCGAAATTATTGAAACAGGGAACACCCAAAACCCAGTTCAACTTCTTATGGACAAAAACTTCTTTAGGTCACTTGACACCGAGGGCAAACAGTTTTATATTTCAACACTAAATCAGAAGTATAAAATTATGAGAATGAGGTATTTAAAAGAACACCCAATATCTATGTTTGTGTAAGTGCTGTTCGTTGTGTTCTTTTGGTGACGCTTTGCTCTACTGTAAAAGAGCATCCTATTTCTATGTTCGTTTAAAAATTTTCTTATTTGCTCTTTTGGTGACGCTATCGCTCTACTGTAAAAGAACACCCAATCTCCATGTTTGTGTAATTGCCACTTGTTGCGTTTTTTATGCTATCTCTTTATATTTTGGGAAGATAAATATCAATATTTGTATAAATTTTTGGTCGTTTTGAGCAAATTTTGTTTGTTAGTTTTCCGCTTGTGTGATATACTCCTTTTAAGGAGTTTATGGTGAGATTTCCGCCATTTTTTGCGGAAACGCCACAAGAAAAATGTCAAACGAGCAAATAGATTTAAGCAAACTTAATAATTCACAACTTATTGCCCTAAAACAAATAGATGGGGCTAGCATGGTTCTGGCGGGTGCTGGCAGTGGCAAAACAAGGTTGGTGACATATAGAATTGCATATCTTGTGCGGGATATGGGCGTTCATCCACAAAATATTCTTGCCATAACATTCACAAACAAAGCTTCAAACGAGATGAAAGAAAGGCTTGTAACACTTCTTGGTGACGAGGCAGAGGACATTTGGATAAGCACTTTTCACTCTATGTGTGTAAAGATTTTGCGTAAGCACATTTCAAGTTTGAAATCTACAAAAAATATCAATTCCACAATAAATTTTGATAGCAATTTTTCCATTTACACCGACACCGAAAAAGACAAGGCAATAAAAACTGTTATCCAAAACTTAAAGATAGACAAAGATGGTTTTGACAAGAAAGTGGAGTATCATATATCAAACGCAAAGAACAGAAATCTGTCGCCTTGGGATTATCAAAAACTAAATCAAGATGTGCCAGACATTGAAGACATAACAAAGACTTATTCTGCCTATCAAAGTTTTCTTGCAAGCAACAATGCTCTTGATTTTGATGATTTGCTCACCAAAACTTATGAACTCTTTATTGAATTCCCAGACATTTTAAGGCGTTATCAAAACAAATTTGAATATATCCACATTGACGAGTTTCAAGACACCAACTACATTCAATATCAAATTGCACACCTTTTGGCACTTGGACACGGCAACATTTTTGTTGTGGGTGATGAGGACCAGTGCATATATTCTTGGCGTGGGGCAAATATTGAAAATATCCGTTCTTTTCAACATGATTTTCCCGATTACAAGATTTTTAAACTAGAACAAAATTATCGTTCCACAAAGGAAATTTTGACCATTGCAAACAAACTTATAAAGAACAATCAAATAAGAAACGACAAAGTCCTTTGGACAGAAAATCAAGTGGGAAACAAGATTGATTGTTACAAAGCAACAGACGAGTTTGACGAGGCAGAACACATCGCTCTTACAATCAAGACTATGGTCACAAACATGGGCTATAAAT
>CAKVNA010000102.1 GCA_934776915.1 uncultured Clostridia bacterium | reverse complement strand
CAGTTTGTTGGATTCTTTCAGTTTATCAAACTTTTTTATTGTCTCTTCGCAAGCCTTTTTAAACATTTCTTCTCTTTTAATTTGACATTTTATACTTTTTTGAGAAATCGTTGGTATATCTTTTAACTTTTCCGCTATTTTGCACCCACTTTTATTAAACTCATCTCCACAATAATATCTTTTTAAATTATGTTCAAAATTTCCACGTTCGCCATAAACCAATTGTGCATTATTTTTTAAATTGTCAAAGCCATTGCTTGTTAAATGAATTTTATTTAGATATTCATCTTCCATTGATAAATTATATCATATAAACCCAAAAAGTACAAATATTCCTTATTTAAAATATTGCATATTTATAGAACAAATTTTTTTTAGTTTGTAAATAAATTTTCTATTAATTATTAAATTTGAAATTCTTTTATAATTTTAATCGTAAATTAAATAAGAAATACAATCATTAATTTTACTTGAAAATAAATCTTCCTTTTTAATGGGAAATTTTATTAAAATAAACTATGCACTATAAATTAAAAAAATTAAAATTTTAGGTTGCAAACCTTAGACACAACAAAAAATTGCATATCGTTGAATAAACATCAGTTATCTTAAAATAGTGCTCCGTACGGTTTTCCTTGACTTTCAATAAAGTAAAGCCTGAGATACTTTTCTTATTATATTCGCAAATCAGTTATAAATAAGCATCAGAATAGTATAATTATCAGTTGTTAGCAAATATTCCCGCGCTGTTTGCCCACTTCTTCCGAAACATTAATTAAAAAAACAATTTTACAAACTCATAATGCGATTTTTGCCGACAACTTTATAATAAAAATAAATTTTAAATCTATTTTAAAAAAATAATTGACAAAAATATTTTTTTTTGATAACATAGATTTCGTAAGTAAGCAAAACTTACACAACAACTAAATAAAATAATTAATTAAGCAATTTGGAGAAGTACCCAAGTGGTTAAGGGGACCCCCTGCTAAGGGGTTAGGTCTGTAACAGGGCGCATGGGTTCGAATCCCATCTTCTCCGCCAGTAGTGAATAATACGAACGAGAAGGATATCTTTGAGTTCGTATTTTTTCATTTAGAGTTCTTTTCAGTAATTTATCCATTATCTTCTTTAGACTAAAACAAAATACTTTGCATCTAGCAAGGTGTTTTTTATTGTATAACTCCTATTTATCTTTTCCGTTCGTCCGCCCTATCGTAGCAGAATTTGACCCCAGATGTAAATGGAAAAAATTATTGCTTAAACAATTAAACGTAAATATTTTTATTTTACAAGACTGGGTTTAGAAACCCGGTCTTTTTTTATTTTATCAATAACTTCAAAGACAATATTTTTTTCTTTTTCATTGACATCTGCTTTGCCACTTAACAACAAGATTAAACAAACTCTGCTTTCGTTTGGTCTGCCGAAAGGCAAATCTAAATAGGAGGTTTTATAGTATGAAAACAGAAGAAAACGAAATCAAAAACTACTACTTAAAAGAGTTTTCTCTATTTAATGGTGAGTATGATGTTACATTTAATATTTTAGATGTAAACACAGATAAAATGACTATTATTGTTGCAATTACAAAAGCTGGAAAAATATCTGTAATTGAATACGACTTGAAAAGAGATAGAGAACAAGATTTGTATTTTCAATATGGCATTGAGAATACACAAGTTAATGTAAATGATTTTGAAACAATAAACGATTAAAGGAGTTAAAAATGAATAAAGAATTACAAGAAAAAATCACATTAAATGCAATAATTGAAGATTTAAGAAAATTTGAACACAAAGATTTACATCAATGTCCGTATTGTGGTGAAACATTTGAATGGAATGATGTAGATTACAATCCAGAAGAAAGCACTTACACTTGTCCTGTATGTAGGCAAACTTTTGATGAAAACGAATTACAAAGCGTAACTTTTGTAGATTACATACAAGAAACATATTTAGCATATCTAAGGAGTAAGAAAATGAGCGAAATTAGAATTGTTATTGGTTCTTGGGGCTCATACAACGAATGTAACGAAAGAGCTTTAGGAAGCAAATGGTTAGATTTAGAAGATAGGGTTTTATTACATAGTTAATGCAATTGATGAAAGTAATATAAATCCAAATGATTATGTAAGAGAAGAATTAGATAAAGGCAAAATTCAACATTTAGAATTTAAATGGTTTACAAAAGAAGAATTAAAGCAGGCCGATTTTAGACCTTGTTTTATCCCTGACTGCTTTGATTTAACCGAAACTAAAATTATTACAACAAAAGATTAAAAAGATATTGATATAAAAAACTCACAAAATTTTTATTGTGAGTTTTTTTATTTTTTAAAATATATAAAATTAAATATATTTTGCTCAGATAAATCTAGTTTCTTATCCACAAATTATCTGAATAAGTTTCATTTAAATATCTAATTAAACTTGCATCTGAAACCTACAACTGCTATTGCTGTTTCGCCTGTGCTTGGATCATATTCTATTGTGTAAATATAGAATGAATCACATAAAACATTTTTTATCATGTTTAAAACAATGTTATTTCACTAGGCACAAATCATACACAATTTTACTTGAAAGGGTAAACTTCTATATTTAATTTAATTGAGCAGTGGTTAAGATAATCTTCCCCTAGTATTGTTAAAGCTTTTTTAAGATCTTTATAGTTAAATCTATAAAATCTGTCGTAAAATCCAAAAATGTCGATATTATTTTGTTTTGAATAATTTAAACTATTAGTTACCAACTCTGATATTTTTTCTTTTATTTTTTCTTTTAAATCAGGGGTTAAATATTCTTGATTTATTTGCATAATTTTCTCAGTTTTTTTATCATTATCAATTATTTCCGCAACATAACAGTAAAGTTTAATATCAACATTTAAAATAAGTTCATTATTTTTTATTTCAGATTTAATTTTAGTTTTAGAATCTTCAACTTTTACATTGATAGATTTAGCATTATAAAGATAATTATTTTTAACATTTTCGATTTCTACAAGTCCTTTTATAGTTTTCTCTTGTGGCCAAGTAAAGCCCTTTATTAAATCTCGGGAAATTATTTCAACAAATTTACCATTTTTAAAAACCGCCCCCTCACCATTATTTTTGATTAATGGCTCAACTGGCGACTGACCCGACCCACCAGAGCCCCCACCAGAACTTTGTGAGTTTCCAGAGTTTTCGGACTGGTTTTGTCCGCCGTCACCACTAGAACTTCCCGAGTTTCCGCTTTCATCTTCTGGAGTTTCAATTACAGAAAGAAGTGACACACCCGAATAGGAATAGTATTCATTAAAAAAATCTCCCATAGTTGTTGTGTTTGCGGTTTCGACAATCAAATTATTAAATCCAAGATTGTTTTGCAAACTTGAACTTGAATTATTATTTAATTCGGCTGAAGTTTCTAAAAGTTTTTTAGCATTTCCTTTACACTGAACAAGAATTGTTGACATTGTAATTTTATAATTTCTGTAAAGATAATCTAAAACATTCATAATATCTACGCCAACCAATTTATTGCCTAAAATTATTATGTTTGTATGTTCAAAACCAACGATTTTTCCTAGTTTTATACTTAAAGAAGCAATACAATCATAAAAACTTTCGCCTGTATCTTCAACTATTTGCAAATTTTCGTTATTACTAATATTGCTTTGTGGAGAAATTAATTGAAGTCCAACAACATAATCATCATTATCTTTATCTATTGAAATGCCCGTCACTATTGCCCTTGTATCGGTTTGAGCAGGCATTGAAATTGTTATTGGAACCATAATAACAAAAAATATTAATAAAACAATTAGATACTTATGCGA
>CAKVNA010000101.1 GCA_934776915.1 uncultured Clostridia bacterium | reverse complement strand
GCTTTACTCCACTTGAAGGGCTTGTTATGGGAACAAGAAGCGGCGATATTGACCCAGCCGTTATTGAATATGTTATGGACAAGAAAGGTTATGATATTCACGAAATGCTCACAATTCTTAACAAAAAGAGTGGACTTCTTGGCATAAGTGAACTTAGCAACGATATGCGTGATGTGTTGGCAAACGCCGAAAAAGGCGACAAAAAATGCAAACTTGCCGTTCAAAAATTTGTCTATGCTGTCAAGAAATATATCGGAGCATATGCAGCAGTTATGGGCGGAGTTGATGCCATTGCATTCAGTGCTGGAACAGGCGAAAACAGAGCAGATATAAGAGAAGAAATTATGGACGGACTTGACTATCTTGGTGTGAAATTTGACAAAGATAGAAACAACAACTTCGTTCGTGGCATAAATTATAGAATTTCAAAAGAGGATTCAAAAGTTGCAGTTTATGTTATTCCAACAGACGAAGAACTTTCAATCGCTCGTCAAACAAAAGAAGTCGTGGAAGAATAAAAAGAAGGTATTATTATGAATGAAGTAACAATGCAAAAATTGGTCGCATATTGCAAAAATAGAGGCTTTGTGTTCCCAGGTAGTGAAATATATGGCGGGCTTGCAAATACATGGGATTATGGTCCTTTGGGTGTGGAACTTAAAAACAATATAAAGAGAGCATGGTGGGACTATTTTGTGACCAAAGATGCAAATAGTTATGGTGTTGACTGTGCCATTTTGATGAACCCTCGTGTGTGGGAAGCAAGCGGCCATGTCGCCTCATTTTCTGACCCAAAAATGGATTGCAAGAACTGCAAAACAAGACATAGGGCAGACAGCCTTATAAACGATTATAATCACAAGCATGATATTGAAATGGCAGTTGACCTTATGAGCAAAGAGGAGATGTTTAAATACATAACTGAACACAACATCAAATGCCCAAATTGTGGCAAGTGCGACTGGACAGAAATCAAAAACTTTAACCTTATGTTTCAAACCAAAAGAGGCGTAACAGAGGACTCAAGCGACATAATCTATCTTCGCCCAGAAACATGCCAAGGTGAATATGTAAACTTCCTTAATGTTCAACGCACAATGCGTGCAAAAGTTCCATTTGGCATAGGGCAAATTGGCAAATCTTTCAGAAATGAAATCACCCCAGGGAACTTTGTTTTCAGAACCATTGAGTTTGAACAAATGGAATATCAACTATTCTGCAAGCAAGGTGATGACGAAAAGTTTTTTGACCTTTACAAGCATAAAGTTATGAACTTTTACAAATCACTTGGACTTCCAGAAGAAAAACTAAGGTTTAAAGACCATGACAAACTTGCTTTTTATGCAAAAGCAGCAACAGATATTATCTTCAATTTTCCATTTGGCTGGGAGGAATTGAACGGTATTCACAACAGAACAAACTATGACCTTTCAAGACACCAAGAATACTCGGGCAAGAGCATGCTTTACACAGATCCAGTTACTGGTGAAAAGTTTATTCCATATATAGTTGAGTTTTCTGTTGGAGCGGACAGACTGTTCCTAACACTTATTGCAAACGCATACACTGAGGAAACTTTGGACAATGGCGAAACCCGTGTTGTGCTTAAAATATTGCCAAGCCTTGCACCAATAAAGGTTGCAGTGCTGCCATTGCAGAAAAATCTTAGCGAAAAAGCAACAGAAGTATTTAACGCTTTAAGACAAAAATTTAATTGTGACTACGACGAATCGGGAAGCATCGGAAAGCGTTATAGAAGACATGATGAAATCGGCACACCACTTTGTGTAACAATCGACTTTGATACACTTGAAGATGGCACTGTAACTGTTCGTGACCGTGACACAATGCAACAAGAACGCATCAAAATAGAAGACCTAGAAAATTATATCACTAAGAAAATATACGGTTAACATTAAAAAATACCCCTCGTAATTGAGGGATATTTTTTTATCTTTTATTTTTCTAAACGATGTCTTTTTTGCTAAAGACTGTTAGCATTGCAACATTAAGAATTGTAGCAAGTGAGGCAATTATAATGATTGATACAACAAAATTCGTGCCGGGAAAGACCGGGGAAGCGAATAAGTTAGTTAAGTTATGCATTGAGTTGAAAGAGGTTGAGAAACTTCCACCAAAATACTTAAATAGGTCAATATTTGCAAAGATGTTATATCTTAGCCATGTTGCACCTTTGGACACAAATGTAACAACAATATTTGCAATATATATGCCCGCAGCAATGCACACTGACGCAATGTAAGAATTGAAAATTGTTGAGATTGCAATGGCGAGCAGGGCATATATCCAAATTTTAATCATTAAACTTGCAAGATAAACGAGAAACACAGCCCAAATTGGCATTGTAAACACAGAACTTGCATTGAACACAACAAGCATTGTTGGGAAAGATATCCCATACACAATTATCCCAGTTATCAAAGCAACAACAGCAGAAATCATCATAAATACAAATCCAAAAAATAGTGTTGCAAGCGTTTTAGCAATTATAATTTTCCAGCGTTTATAAGGTCTTATTGCTAGCAGTTTTATCGTTCCTTCACTTTGCTCTTTTGCAATCATTCCAGCGCCCAAAACCACAGTAAACGCAATAATTGCGATGCTAACGATTTCCATTGCAAAATACATATAATCAAAAGCATTTGTTTCTTGTGATGAATTTTTATTGAATGAAAGCATAGCCGCACAATCACTGTCCGTCAGGTCATTTTCAAGGAGATAAAAGTATTTGCTTCTGTTTTCAGAAAACTTATAACTATTTGCGTTTTCATATCCAATATATTGTGAGATATTTGCGTCACCATATCTTGCGACAAGAACGCTTTTTAAGTCATTCGTCAATGCTTCTGTTGCATTATTGCAAGCGGAAAGGTATCTTATTATTAAGTTTTTCATCAAATTTTGGTTATTTTCATTTGCATCAAATTCGGCGTCAAGTGCAGCATCACTGTTCATTCTTGTCACTTTTTCAAGTGCTGCTGGCAGTTTTTCGTCTGCCAATGACTTTATGCTTTGATAATTCGCACTCAAATCTTCCGTCGAATAGTCCAAGTTTTTTATGAGGGAAAGATTGTTTTCAAGTTTATTCAATGAGTTAAAATTTTCGAGCAACGTTTGGATATTTTTAAAATAGGAAACATCTTTTTCAGCTGAAGTATATGCTAAGATTGACTTTGCTCTGCCAATGTTATCTTGAATGTTTGTATCATTTTGCTCAGTCACCAAAATAAGTGGGGAAGAAAGGCTTTGCATTAGTTCGTTATAATAGGTCTCAAGTCCAACAATTTTTTCTCGTAAAGTGTTTTGCAAGTTTAAGCAATTATTCTATGAGTTTGCAATTTCTTCGTCAGTTTCTGCTCTCTCTGCGGCTGTTACACCATTCTTATAATTTTCCCAAGCAAGTTTAATTTCAGCCATTTTGTTTGACAGAGTATTCGTCTGACTGTTTGTGTTGTTTATGAATGTTTGATAGTCACTTAGGGCGTTATTGTATGCACTCTCGTATGTCGATTTGTAATCTGAACTAAAACTGTTATATATTTGAGTAACATTATATCCGCTTAAAGAAACAGAGGAGGCAGTTGTTATATTTTCCGCTGGCGAAAAAAACTTTGGTGCGATTGTCAGTGCCAAAATTAAAACAGCGGACATAATAAATATTATTGGACTTAGGAATATCTTTTTAATTTCACCTTTAGTCAATCTGAATATTTTTTGCATTTTTGCTCCTTTTTAGTTTGCTTTTGGAGAGGGTAACGCTCTTTTGTTTATTGTTTCTAGGAAAATACTTTCAAGGTTTTGTTTTCTTTCAACAATGGAATATATTGAAATTCCGTTTGTAACAAGCAGAGCAGTAACTTCCGGAATTTTATCGTGGGGAAGG
>CAKVNA010000100.1 GCA_934776915.1 uncultured Clostridia bacterium | reverse complement strand
CAGACAATCAATCTTCAGAAAGCGAAATCACTTTAAACTTTGAAGTTAAAGACCAAAACGGCAAATATGTCAACTCATGGTGCAACGACTTCAACAGAACATTCACTCCAGAAGCAGTTGGCACTTACACAGTTTCTGTTTCTGCAACAGATAAAGAAGGCAACACTTCAACAAAGAGTTCATTCACTGTTAAAGTTCAAGACACTTTGAAACCAGTTATCAACCTTATTGGTGACACAACTGACGAAATTTCATATTCTGAAGAAGATATTGCAACTTCATTCCCACAAGTTTCAATTCCAACATTTACAGTTGCTGACCAAAAACCAGAAAATTCAACAGTCACAAAGGGCGGAATTTTCGGAGCAACTGGAAGCATCAAACTTTCCGCTCCAACAAAGGGAAGCGACAACAAGAGTGAATATGAATATGACATGCAAGGCAAATTGAAAGACGGAAAAGACAGATTTAACTTCACGCGTGAAGGAGATATGTTTAAGTTTACACCTGATGCAAGAGGAACTTATACAATCACTTATACTGCAACAGACCTCAATGGCAATAAGGCTGAAAACGAAAGAACAATCACAATTCGTGTCGGCGATACAGAAGCCCCACAAATTATCTTGACTTCAACTCTTAAAAACATTCTTGATTCTGGCTTTGTGCTTGGCGAAAACACAACTTTGAAAATCAACACAAATGCAAGAATTTACTCTGAAAGCAATTATGATTCTGAACATGTCTATCTTAAAGACAATGTTGCCGGAATTGAAGGCTTTAACTGCAAAGAATACAAGAATCCAGACAATGAAAGCGAAATTCTTTATCACTATTACACAGTTGGTGTAACAATCACTGACGGCAATAGTTCAAGAGTTTCTTCAACATCAGATGACAATGGATATATGACATTCAACTTTAAGTCTGCTGGAACTTATACAATCACATTCACAGCAACAGACAAAGCAGGCAACAAAGAAACATGGTCAAGACAATTTAAAGTCGTTGCTCCAGATTCAACAACATCTGAAAAAACAACAATAATTGGAACAATTCTTATTGTTATTTCTGCAATCGTTCTTGCTGGCGTTGTGCTTTACTTCATCAAAGGCACAAAGATTGCTAAAAACAGAAAGAAAGGCAAAAAAGTTGACAACAAGAAAAACGACAAAATTGAAGCTTAATTAAGTCTTAAATAAAAAATCTCTCGGGCAAAACTGGGAGATTTTTTTAATTATAAAGAAAATCTTTCTACAAACAAAAAACATATGTTCAAAAGGTTGTTTTTTTTGAGAATAGTGATATAATACATTCAAAAGGAGAGTTTTATGGCATACGACCTTCATTCAAATTTCAAACTGTGCGGCGACCAACCTCAAGCAGTGGAGAGTATTGTTCGTGGCATAAATGAGGGGCTAAAAGAACAAGTCCTTCAGGGCGTAACTGGCAGCGGCAAAACTTTTACAATGGCAAATATCATAAAGCAAGTTAACAAGCCCACCCTTGTTTTGGCACACAATAAAACTCTCGCAGGGCAACTTTGCAACGAGTTTAGGGAGTTCTTTCCAAACAATCGTGTGGAATATTTCGTGTCCTATTATGACTATTATCAGCCTGAGGCTTACATTGTAAAAAGTGACACATACATTGAAAAAGACGCCTCTGTCAATGACGAAATTGACAAACTCCGCCACTCTGCCACTTGTTCACTTTTGGAATCGAATAATGTTATTGTTGTGGCATCTGTTTCGTGTATTTATGCACTTGGAGCCCCACAAGAATATTATGACATGAGCATATCTATTCGACTTGGTGAAGATTATAACAGACAAGAACTTATTAAAAAACTTATTGAAATTCGCTATGAACGCAACGATGTAGATTTCAAAAGGTCAACATTCAGAATAAAAGGTGATATTCTGGATATAATTCCGTCAAATTACAACGAGAAAGCAATCAGAATTGAGTTTTTTGACACAACAGTGGACAGAATTAGCGAGTTTGATATTGTATCAGGCAAAACAATTTGTGACCTAAAACATGTAGCTATTTTTCCTGCAACGCACTATGCAGTCAAAAGTGAAGAACTGCAAAAAGCCATAAGGAACATTGAAAAAGATAGAGATGAGGAAGTCGAGAAGTTTTTGCAGCAAGGCAAATTGCTTGAAGCACAAAGGCTGAAAGAACGAGTGAGTTATGATGTTGAAATGATGCGTGAAATTGGCTATTGCAGTGGCATTGAAAACTATTCCAGATATTTTGACGGGCGAAAGCCGGGTCAAGCACCTTTTACACTTCTTGATTATTTCCCAAAAGATTTTTTGCTTTTTGTTGACGAAAGTCACATAACTTTGCCACAAGTTAGGGGAATGTTCAATGGCGACCACCAACGAAAGGAGTCGCTTGTAAACTATGGCTTCCGACTTCAATCGGCCTTTGACAATAGACCTCTTAATTTTGACGAATTTAATGAACGACTTAATCAAGTTGTTTATGTTTCGGCAACTCCAGCAAAATATGAAATGGAACGAGCGGAGAATGTTGCAATTCAGCTCATAAGACCAACGGGACTTCTTGACCCAGTTGTCGAAGTCCGCCCAACAAAATATCAAGTTGACGATTTGATAGAAGAAATTAACATTGCAACAAATGCCGGCGGTAGAGTTCTTGTTACAACTTTAACTAAGAAAATGGCGGAGAGTTTGACTGAATATTTGACAAGTTTTAAGATAAAGACACGCTATATGCACTCGGACATTGACGCTCTTGAGCGACTTGACATAATAAATGGGCTGAGGCGTGGCGTCTTTGATGTGCTTGTGGGCATCAATCTTTTGCGTGAGGGGTTGGATATTCCAGAAGTTATGCGTGTTGCAATATTAGACGCCGACAAAGAGGGCTTTTTGCGAAGTGACACCGCTCTCATTCAAACAATAGGGCGTGCAGCAAGAAACAGCGAGTCAAAAGTTATTATGTATGCCGACACAATGACCGACTCTATGAAAAGAGCCATTGACATTACAAACGAAAGACGAAGAATTCAACAAAAATATAACGAAGAACACAACATTACGCCAAAAACTATTATAAAAGACATTTCATCAACACTTGAAATAACTTCAAAGACCAAAAAGACAGATGACAGCAAACTTTCAAGAAAGGATATATCAAAGGAAATTGAACATCTAAAAAGTCTTATGGAAAACTGCGTCAAAAGTCTTGATTTTGAAAGTGCAATCAAACTTAGAGATAGAATTGGCGAACTAAAAATGATGTTAAATAACTGATTTAGAGGAGAAAAATGGAAGATAAAATACAAATTTATGGGGCAAAGGAAAACAATCTTAAAAACATAAGTCTAACCCTTCCAAGAAACAAGTTGATTGTTTTCAGCGGAGTTAGCGGAAGTGGAAAATCAACCCTTGCTTTTGGCACAATTTTTGCTGAGGGGCAAAGAAGATTTATCGAGTCACTTTCTTCATATGCAAGGCAGTTTTTGGGGCAAATGGGCAAGCCAGATGTGGAGAAAATTGAGGGGCTTTCACCTGCAATTTCCATTGACCAAAAAACAACATCGCACAACCCTCGTTCCACTGTTGGCACTGTGACGGAAATCTATGACTATTTGCGACTCCTTTTTTCAAGACTTGGCACGCCATATTGTCCACATTGCAAAAAGCCAATCACCACAACCACCGTTGACAACATTGTTGACAGCGTTATGGAACACGAGGAAGGCAGCAAAGTCGTTGTTGTGGCACCTATTGTTAGAAGCGGAAAGGGAACATTTGTCAAACTTTTTGAAGAATTAAAAAAAGACGGCTTTGCTCGTGTGGAAGTTGACGGCGAAATTCGTGATTTAATTGACGAAATTGTGCTTGAAAAAAATGTTAAGCATGAAATTA
>CAKVNA010000099.1 GCA_934776915.1 uncultured Clostridia bacterium | reverse complement strand
TGCTGTCGCCATCCAAATTCCTATTGGTCAAGACTCCAGTTTCAGAGGAATTATTGACCTTGTGGAAATGGATTCAGTTCTCTACAACGATGACCTCGGCAAAGATATGGTCGTTGGACCTATTCCAGAAGAATTTATGGAACAAGCCAAAAAGTATCGTCAAATTTTGGTTGAAGCTGTTGCAGAAACAGATGACGAACTTATGGAAAAATACTTTAATGGTGAAGAATTTACTGTTGAAGAACTTAAAAAGGGAATAAGAAAAGCAACTATCGCTCTTCACATGACCCCAGTCACTTGCGGAAGTTCATTTAAGAACAAAGGCGTTCAAAAACTTCTTGACGCTGTTGTTGACTATCTTCCAAGTCCTCTTGACATTGATGCTATCCGTGGCACAAAACTTGACGGCGAAACAGAAGAAGACAGAATTGCAAGTGACACAGAACCAATGGCAGGTCTTGCATTTAAAGTCGCAACCGACCCATTCGTTGGAAAAATCACCTACTTCAGAATTTACTCTGGTGTCCTAAGGGCTGGTTCATATGTTTTGAACGCAACAAAAGACACCAAAGAGCGTATCGGCAGACTTCTTCGTATGCACGCCAACCACAGAGAAGATGTGGAAGAAGCATACGCAGGCGACATTGTTGCTATCGTTGGTCTTAAAGATACAACAACAGGAAACACACTTTGCGATCCAGACCACCCAATCATTCTAGAAAGCATGGACTTCCCAGAACCAGTTATCAACATCGCTGTTGAACCAACTACAAAACAAATGCAAGAAAAAATGGTCAATGCACTTATCAAACTTGCAGAAGAAGACCCAACTTTCAGAACATGGACAGACAAAGAATCTGGACAAACAATCATCGCTGGTATGGGCGAATTGTATCTTGACATTATCGTTGACAGACTTAAAAGAGAATTTGGCGTTGATGTTAATGTCGGCAGACCACAAGTCAGCTACAGAGAAACAATCAGAAAAACTGTTGAAGCAGAAGGAAAATACATCAGACAAACTGGTGGTCACGGTCAATATGGACACTGCGTCATAAAACTTGAACCACTTGAACCAGGAAAAGGTTATGAATTTGTTGACAAGATTGTTGGTGGTGTTATTCCAAAAGAATATATCCCAGCAATCAACGCTGGTATCCAAGAAGCACGCCAAAATGGTGTTCTTGCTGGATATGAAACCGTTGACTTCAGAGTTACTCTTTTCTTCGGATCTTACCACGATGTTGACTCTTCCGAAATGGCATTTAAGATTGCAGGATCAATGGCATTTAAGGAAGGCGCAAAGAAAGCAGAACCAGTTCTTCTTGAACCTATCATGAAAGTTTCTGTTGAACTTCCAGACGACTATCTCGGCACAGTTATGGGCAACCTAACAAGCAGAAGAGGCGTTCTTCAAGGCACAGAATCTCAAAGCGGTTCCGTAACAATCAATGCAGAAGTTCCACTTTCAGAAATGTTCGGCTATGCAACAGCACTCCGTTCATCAACTCAAGGAAGAGGCAACTTCAATATGGAATTCTCTCATTATGCAGAAGTTCCAAAGAGCATCGCAGAAAAAATCATTGGCGAGAGAAAGAAAGACTAATCTTTCTCCCCCAATGAAAAATATTTTGTTTATAGCGTTAAAAATCGTTTGACAACAAAATTAAAAACATTTATAATGACAAGGACAATTAAAAAAAATAATTTGTTCAACAATTTAGGAGGATAATTATAATGGCAAAAGCAAAATTTGACAGATCAAAACCACACGTCAACATCGGAACAATCGGCCACGTTGACCATGGTAAAACAACTCTTACCGCAGCAATCACAATGTTTTGTGCTGCAAAAGGTTGGAGCCCAGACAAAATGAAATATGAAGATATCGACAAAGCTCCAGAAGAAAGAGCAAGAGGTATCACAATCAACACATCACACGTTGAATATCAAACACCAAACAGACACTATGCTCACGTGGACTGCCCAGGACACGCTGACTATGTCAAAAACATGATCACTGGTGCTGCACAAATGGACGGAGCAATCCTTGTTGTTGCTGCAACAGACGGCCCAATGCCACAAACAAGAGAACACATTCTTCTTGCAAGACAAGTTGGTGTTCCATATATCGTTGTGTTCATGAACAAAGTTGACCAAGTTGACGACCCAGAACTTCTTGAACTTGTTGAAATGGATATTCGTGACCTTCTTACAGAATACGGATTCCCAGGGGACGACACCCCAATCATCAAAGGTTCAGCTCTTAAAGCATTGGAAGCTGCACAAGCAGGCAATGCAGACGATCCAGCATGCAAATGCATCGAAGAACTTTTGAATGCTATCGACACATTCATTCCAGAACCAAAGAGAGCAACAGACCAACCATTCCTTATGCCAGTTGAAGATGTTTTCACAATTACTGGACGTGGAACAGTTGCTACAGGCCGTGTTGAACGTGGTGTGTGCAAAGTTGGCGACACAATCTCTATCGTTGGTATGGGCGCAAACAAACAAAGCGTTATCACAGGCGTAGAAATGTTCAGAAAACTTCTTGACGAAGCACAAGCTGGCGACAACATTGGTGTTCTACTTCGTGGTATCAACAGAACTGACATTGAAAGAGGTCAAGTCATCTGCAAACCAGGTTCAATTCACCCACACAAAAAGTTTACAGCACAAGTTTATGTCTTGAAGAAAGAAGAAGGCGGCAGACATACTCCATTCTTCAATGGATATCGTCCACAATTCTACTTCAGAACAACAGACGTTACAGGCTCAATCGAACTTGAACCAGGAGTCGAAATGGTTATGCCAGGCGACAACGTCAAAATGACAATCACTCTTATCACAGACATCGCTATCGAACAAGGCTTGAGATTTGCTATCCGTGAAGGTGGCAGAACAGTTGGTTCAGGTGTTGTTTCTGAAATCATTGAGTAAGTCAAATTTAATCAAATAAATAACAAACCTACCTTTTGGTGGGTTTGTTTTTGTTAGATAATAATTAAACATAATAAAATAGTCTAATATCTAAAAATTAGTTGATTGTAAATATATTTTGAGTTATAATATTTTCATGGAAAAGAAAGATAAATTTGAATTTGAACCAGACGGGAACAAAAGAAAACCATTAAGGCTCTTTACAACTCTATTTTGGGCAATGCTTTGTGCCATTGCACTTGGAACTGTAATAAGCCCATATTTGTCAAATGTCCTAAAAGGACTTCTTACAGGCTGCACTTCGCTGCTTATTGGAATTGTTGTGGCGTTTTTGTTCTCCAAACTTGTTGACTTTATAGAGAACAAACTTCTCAAAAATTGGCTGAAAAACAATCCACATAAATTTGCGATAAAGAGATTTATCTCAATACTAGTAGTTATTCTGATAATTATTGGCATTTTTGTCCTGGTATTTTCTATACTTATCCCAAAAATTGTTGAAATTGTCAGACAACTCACCACCGGAAACGGTGATGGTTGGGAACAAATGGTCAATAGGGTAGTCAACGAAATTTGCACCCTTATTCAAAATTGGTTCGGGGCAGATGTTGACCAGGCTTCAATCAAAAATACTCTTAACTCACTTTTTGATTCTCTCAGAACTACAGTTTTGTATATTGACAGTCTGCTTGCTCTTTCAGTCAATGTTATATCTGCCATTTTCAGTTTTATCATTGGTATTCTGATTGCAGTTATGATTTTGCAAGAAAAAGAAAGAATTGGCAGATTTTCAAGAAGATTTCTGTATGCCAATTTCAAAAAAGAGCGTGCCGACAAAATTTGCGTTATGGCTCACAACTCAAGCAAAATCTTGTATAGTTACGCCATTTGCCAACTTATTCAATTTGTGCTTCTGTTCATTCCACTAGGCATCGGATATTCAATTTTAGGCTTGAATTTCACATGGGAACTTGCACTTATAATCGGACTTTTCAACTTCATTCCATATTTTGGTATATACATCGGC
>CAKVNA010000098.1 GCA_934776915.1 uncultured Clostridia bacterium | reverse complement strand
ATCAAGGGTATTTATGCCGTTAAAGCAGTTGGCAATTTCAAATCTTTCATCACAAACAAGAACATTGTAACAATAATTTTTTTGCGAAAGCTGATAAATTAAATCTCGAATGAAAGTTGTTTTGCCACAACCTGGGGGTGAAATTATAAGTGTGCTTAAAAACCCACCTCTAAACAAATATTCCATTGCTGGCACGGAGCAACCCTTAACTTCATGTGGCACACGAATGGCAAGGCTGTTTATATTTTTAAGTGTTTTGACATTTCCATTTTCACAAACACCTTCACCGCAAAGCCCCACTCTTGCCCCGCCTTTAAGAGTCAAAAAGCCTTCCCTTATTTGATTTGAATATGCGTAAACAGAGTTTTCGCAAGCACGCTTTACAATTTCGTCAATCAAAAATTTATCTGCCACCATTGCCTTTTCACCATTTCCCGTTAAGCCTTCTTGGCACAAATAATATGACTTTCCTTGCAGTGTAACAACAATTTTTTTGTTAAGTCTTAATCTTATTTCATTCAACTTCTTAATTGGCAAATTTGAAATGGCTTTAAAGATATATTGTGGAAAAAGTTCTTCAAACATAGTTCACCTTCTTACAAACCATGTATATTATCCTTTCCTCAAAAAGAAACATATCCGACAAAAAAAACTATTTTGTGCAAATTTTTTTGCATAAAAAAAATAGCCAAAGTGACTATTGCTTCCTAAATATAAAAATGATAATAATATATAATGTTACCCTTAAATGTAAAGATAACTACTCTGTATGCCACTATTTTTAACAAAAAAACACCTCAAAAGAGGTGTTTTGTGTATTATAATCTTTCCATATATTCGCCTGTTCTTGTGTCAATTCGGATTCTATCACCGTTGTTGACAAAGAGTGGAACTTGGATAACAAGACCTGTTTCAAGAGTTGCTGGCTTGCTGCCTGCTTTTGATGTGTCGCCTTGAATTCCTGGTTCGCAATCTACAATGTTAAGTTCTACAAACATTGGAGGCAAAACTGAAAATGCTTTTCCCTTGTAGAATTGGATAGAAACCATCATATTTTCAATGACATACTTCATTGCTTCTTGAACTTGGTCATAGTTCAATGGAATTTGGTCATATGTTTCCATGTCCATAAAATAGTAAATGCCATCTTCGTTGTAAAGATATTGCATTTCTTTCTTTTCAATTTTTGCTTCTTCAACTTTTTCAGTTGGATTGAAAGTTCTTTCTAAAACATTTCCTGTGACGATATTTTTCATCTTTGTGCGGACAAATGCTGCACCTTTGCCTGGCTTTACATGTTGGAAATCAACAACGATATAAATGTTGCCTTCATATTCAAATGTAACACCCTTTCTAAATTCTCCTGCAGAAATCATATAAATTCTCCCTTTTATTGGTTTTCAACTTTTTATAACACTTTTCACATAAGATTGTCAAGATAAAACATACATATCCCCGCACAAACAGAAACATTGAGTGATTCCAAGTTATGTTTCATTGGAACTGACCATTTGTTTTGTGCATAGTTTTTTATGTCGTCAGTTACGCCATTGCCCTCATTTCCAAGCACAAGACCAGTATTTTGTGGTTTTTTCTTTATCTCAAAAATATTCTGCCCGTCCATTGCAAGAACTGCCAGTTGCAATTTATTTTTCCTTGCAAAGTCAAGAAATTCTTTTGTTGACGACATTTGGCAAATATTTGTGCCAAATATGCCACCCATAGAACTTCTGACAACCTTTGTATTAAAAATATTAACACAATTTACAAGAAAAACATCACAAAAATCAGTCCCCTTTGCACAACGCAAAATTGTGCCAAGGTTGCCTGGGTCTTGGACATTCTCCACAACAAGAAAGTTGTTTTTTGGGGCAAAAGGTGCTTTAAACTTAAAATCTACAACAACTGCAATTCCTTGAGGAGTTCTTGTATCACAAATCTTCTCAAAAACTTGAGGTGTTAAAAGGTATGTTTTGTCGTTTATAACGGCTGGAATCTTTTGTGAAAAGTATTCCAATTTGTCCTTTTGGACGAAAGTCATTGAAGGTCGGCAACCATTGTTAATTGCCTCTTGCACAAGTCTTTCACCTTCCAAAAAAAGTGCAGAATAATTTTTCTTAATTTTTGCTATTTCTTGCACAACTGCGTTCTTTGATGATGAAATAACTTCCACAATTTTCCCCCAATTTATGCTTTGACTTCTTCAACAAGTTTTGCAAAGCCTGCTTTGTCGTTGACTGCCATGTCTGCAAGAACTTTTCTGTTTAGGTCGATATTTTTTGCTTTAAGTCCGCCCATAAATTTGCTGTAGCTAAGACCGTTTTGTCTGCAGCCTGCGTTGATACGAGCGATCCAAAGTTGACGCATATCTCTCTTTTTAAGTTTTCTTCCGATGTATGCGTGACGCAAACTTCTCATAACTGATTCGTTGGCCACTCTCACAAGTTTACTTCTTGTGCCTCTAAAGCCCTTTGCTTGTTTCAAAATGGCTTTTTTGTGTTTGTTTTTGTTAACTGCTCTTTTAATTCTCATTTCCGTTTCTCCTTTTAGCCTTGAACCATCTGTTTAATTGTCTTGCTTTGTGCGTCACTGACATAAGCAGATTTTCTCATATTTCTTTTTGGTTGCGGTAGATTTCTTTGTCAAAATGTGTCTTCTACCTTGTCTTGAGCGTTTGATGACTCCAGATTTTTTAACATCAAATCTCTTTTTTGCTGCGCTGTTTGTTTTTTGTTTTGGCATTTTTAGCATCTCCTTAAAATTATTTTGTTTTTGCTGGGGCAAGAATCATAAAAATGTTTCTTCCCATAACTTCTGGGGCTTTTTCAACTGTGCAAATTCCTTCCATCATTTCAACAAACGAGTTCATAATATTGACACCAATTTCTGGTCTTGCTTGTTGTCTGCCACGCATACGAATGGAAACTTTGACTTTATCACCGTTGCCAAGGAATTTCTTGGCGGCTTTTGCCTTAACTTCCACATCGTGAGTGTCGATGGTCATTGAAAGTTGCACCTCTTTTATTTCAACAATTTTTTGAGCCTTGCGTTGTTCTTTAAGTTTTTTCGCTTGGTCAAATTTAAACTTGCCATAGTCCATAACTTTGCACACAGGTGGCTCTGCATTTGGGGATATAAGCACAAGGTCAAGGTCTTGCTCCTCGGCAATAGAAAGTGCCTCTCTGCTGGACATTATGCCCAGTTGTTCTCCCTCTGAGCCCACAAGGCGGACTTTTGGAAAGTTGATTTCTCTGTTCAAAAGTTGTTGATTTTTAATGATAAATTACCTCCTAGTTTGTTTGAAGTTTCACAAAAAAAGTGAACCTTGCATAGAGGTCCACTTTTACAATCAAGAATAATTGCAACCGTTTGAACGCACTTATTAAACGGTGAGAAGTGGAACTTCTACTTTAAACAACGATATATTAACACATATATTCTCGTTTGTCAACATTTTTTAACTAAATTACAAAATCTTTTTGCTATCTCGCTCCAAAATAATTTCTTTCAAGAAACTTTCAAGCGATTGCACCCCAAGGTCGCCTTGGCTTCTGCTTCTGACACAGACGACATTCCCTTCTTTTTCCTTTTCGCCAAGGACAAGCATATAAGGAATTTTTTGGAGTTGAGCGTCACGGATTTTTCTTCCAATTTTTTCGTTTCTGTCGTCAAGTTCAACTCTAAAGCCATGTTTTTCAAGTTCTGCTTTAACCTCTTTGGCATATGGCAAAACATCATCATTTAGATTCATAACCTCAATTTGAACAGGGGCAAGCCACAATGGGAAAGCACCCGCAAAGTTCTCTGTTAGAACTGCAATCATTCTTTCAAGTGAGCCATAGATAACTCTGTGAATCATAATTGGCTCTTTTTCCTTGCCGTCTGCGTCTGTGTAAGTAAGATTAAATCTCTTTGGAAGTTGCATATCAAGTTGAATAGTTCCGCATTGCCACTCCCTTCCTATGCAATCTTTGACATGAATGTCAATCTTTGGACCATAGAAA
>CAKVNA010000097.1 GCA_934776915.1 uncultured Clostridia bacterium | reverse complement strand
GTAGTATGTTAAGACTTAGTGAAGTGACCAATGCACAACTTGAGGCGTTTGACACGGGGCTTAATGTTTCTAGTGCATTTTTCCTTCCTTTTGCAACATATTTTGGGGCAAGCATTTTTGATTATCTTCCGCAAGAAGCGACAATATTTTTTGACGAGCCAAAACTCATTTTGGATAGGCTTTCTGCCGTGGGCGATGAAAACACAAATTCCTTTTTGGACTTGTCACTAAAAGGTGAATTCTTGCCAAAGCAAATGGAGTTTTATTTTGATAAAAAAAATGTTTTGGCGGGATTGGACAGTTTTAGACGAGTGGCTTTTTCTAGGCTTGTGTCACAAAACAAGATTTTTGAAAGCGAGAGAATTGAAAACTTTGTCTGTCCACCTGTCACAAGATATGTGGGCAAGTTTATTGACCTTAGGGCTAATGTTTTAAACCTTGTAAAAAATCATTGGAGTGTTGTAATTGCAACCAAAGACTCTCCTACAAGAAATAGACTTAAGGGGCTTTTTGAAGAAGTGTCGCTGCCTTGTTTTGACGCAAAAAAACTTAATGAAGCAACAAACGAGGGGATATATTTTCTAAATGAAAATATTTGGCTTTCGGCAAATTTTGAAATGGAAAGGCTGCTTGTTGTTGGCTCAAAAGATTTGGTTGGACATCAAGTTGTAAGGCAAAATAAGATTGTTGAAAGTGCTCCAAAATTTTTGCCAAAAGTGGGCGAGTATGTTGTTCATGAAGTTCATGGTGTGGGAAAATGTGTTGGCATAAAGCGAATGAAAATTTCAAGTGCCGAGAGAGATTATATTATAATTGAATATAAAGACGGCGATTTGCTTTATGTGCCAAGTGAAAATGCAGATATGCTTAGCGGCTTTGTGGGCGAGGCCGAGCCAAAATGTAACAAAATTGGTGGGACAGAATTTTTTAAGATAAAACAAAAAGTTAAGTCCTCAATAAAGAAAGTAACTTTTGATTTGCTTAAAGTTTATTCCGAAAGAATGAACGCAAAAGGTTATGTTTATCCAAAAGATTGTTATCTTCAAAAAGAATTTGAAGACGCTTTTCAATATGACTACACTCCCGACCAACTTCTTGCAATATCCGACATAAAACACGACATGGAAGCGGGACGAATTATGGACAGACTTGTTTGCGGAGATGTTGGCTTTGGCAAGACGGAAGTGGCTCTTGTTGCGGCGTTTAAGGCCTTTCAAGAAGGAAAACAAGTGGCGATTGTTTGCCCAACAACTATATTAAGTGAGCAACATTTTGCAACGGCAACTTCCAGAATGAAAGATTTTATGGTGAGGGTGGCGGTCTTAAACAGATTTAAGACAAAAAAAGAACAAGAACAAATCTTGAGTGACCTAGCAAGCGGCAAAATTGACCTTATTTGCGGCACTCATAGGCTGCTTAGCAAAGATGTAAAGTTTAAGGACTTGGGGCTTCTTGTGATTGACGAGGAGCAAAGATTTGGCGTTGAAGATAAGGATAAATTGAAAAATATTAAGAAAAATGTTGATGTCTTAACACTTTCTGCAACGCCTATTCCTAGGACACTTTATATGTCGCTTAGTGGCATAAGAGATGTTAGCTATTTAAACTCTCCACCAAAGCGAAGAAAGATAATTCAAACTGCGGTGATTGATTACTCAGATAGTTTGCTTGTTTCCGCTTGCGAAAAGGAACTTGCTCGCGGCGGGCAAGTGCTTATTGTGTATAACAGAGTGGAAACAATTACAAATTTCTATCGTCATGTTCAAAATCTGCTTCCCGAGGCAAAAATTGGCTTTGCACACGGGCAAATGTCCAGCAAGGAACTTGAACAGGCAATTTATGACCTATATTCTCACAACACACAAATTCTAATCAGCACAGTGCTTATTGAAAACGGAATTGATCTTCCAATGGCAAACACTCTTTTTGTTGTGGATAGTGACAAATTGGGGTTGAGCCAACTTTATCAACTGCGTGGAAGGATCGGACGAAGCGACGTTGAGGCATATGCATATTTTAGTTTTGCAAGTAACAAAATTTTGACGCAAGACGCATACAAACGGCTTGACGCACTGGTGGAATTTAGTGACTTTGGCGGTGGCAGTAAAATTGCTATTCGTGACCTTGAAATAAGAGGTGCGGGGGATATTTTAGGACGAACTCAACATGGGCATATGCAACAAGTGGGGTATGATATGTTTGTCAAACTTCTTCGTGAGGCGGTGGGCGAACTTAAAGGCGAACAGTTTGACCGATTGAGGGAAGTTAAAATTGATATTTCACTTCAAGCGTTTGTTCCAGAGAGTTTTATTCCGTCAAACGAATCAAGAATTTCACTTTACTCAAAAATCAGCAGACTATCAGACGAGAAAGAATACAACGACCTTTTGGAAGAAATTTCAAACACTTATGGCACTGTTCCAAATTCTGTCAAACAACTTTGCACTGTGGGGCTTATCAAAAACTTTGCTCAAAAAATTGGTGCAAAAAGAATTACTCTTAACAATTTTGCCTCGCAAGTTGTGTTTTATGATGACATTCAAGACAAACTTGCTAAATATCTTTCTTCTCCACACGCCGACTTTGTTCAAGGTGACAGCAAATCAATTATTACTCTTAAAAGAGGAAATAATGTTGAAGAAAGTCAAAAAATTCTTATCAAGTTTTTGCAAAATTGTGGCAAAGTGATTGAACAAGCATAATTTGCGTAATAGATTTTGCTATTCTTGGCAAAAATTGCGGGTGAGAGATAAAAAGTTTGAATAAAAGATTGCTTTTAGTTTTAGAATGATATATAATGGTTCTTGTCTTATAGGCAATTTATATTGGAGAATTTTATTGTGAAAAAGAAACTTGCTACTTTATTTGTATTTATATTTGCATCGATTTGCGTCCTTCTCACAGGTTGCAACCTTTTTGACACAAATAACTATGCTGCTTTGTCGTCAACTGTGGCAACTTGCGGCAGTGTTAGCATAACCAGAGAGGAACTTATAACCGCTTACAACTCATGGGGATATTATTATACATCTTCGCAATATGGCGGGCTTTCAAGAGAGGGAGCTTTGAAGCAAACAGCTTCTGACCTTGTTGACCAAAAGTTTTTGCTAAAAAATATTGACAGCCTTGTTGCAAAATCTAAACTTGACCCAACTGACAAAGACTATGACGCAACCTATGCAGACTTGGAACTTGACGCAGAAGATTATCAACATATAGTTGGTGAAGTTTGGGAATATATCGATAGCAAACTTGCAATTTACAGAACGGAAGCAAGAAAAGAACTTGGGCTTACTGTTTCGGAATTTGACAAAGAAGATAAGGGGTCTGTTACCTACTCTCCACAATCACAATATGAAACAAAGTTTGAGAAAACTGGTGATGGCAAGGTTGTTAAGGTTAAAGAAGAAAAGACTGTTGAACACCCAGACATTGCAGACAACTTAACATCAGAAGAACTTGCTCGTGAATATGCAAAAACTTATAATTATCAAACTCGCATTCGTGCTAACAAAAACGACTACAAAAGACTTGTGTGGACAAAATACATTTCCGCACTCAAATCTTCTCAAAAGAACTATGGCTATAGTGATATGACAACAAAAGCAGTTTTTGAAAGAAAAGTTGACAGACTTGTTACAAGCAATATCACATCAAGAAAACTTTCAAAATTCCAAGAATTTGTTAAAAATAGAAGCGGCTTTGTGGCAACAGATATTGAGGGTGAAACCCGTTATGTTATGACAGACGAAATGTTGCTTAAAGTTGTTGACAAATACAAAGAAGTTTATAACAAAAACTACACAGCATATGATTTGGCAAAGCAAAGTTACAACAACTCAACCGCAACAGACAAAAAGAATTCCTATCTTTCATCTTTGGCCAACACTTCAAACAGAGGAAATTATGTGTATTATGGCGATGCTGATGCCGAAAAAATGATTACTGTTACACACATTCTTATCAAACTTACAACCGAAGAAAGCGACAAAATCAAGGAAATTGAATCAGACACTTCTTATCTTA
>CAKVNA010000096.1 GCA_934776915.1 uncultured Clostridia bacterium | reverse complement strand
AACAACCACTGCCAAAAGCGAAACTGTGATAATAAATGCTTTTTTCATTTTCACCTCCTACCTTGCAAACACATGGTCACCTATCGTAACCACTACTTGCCTTGAATATATCCACTTGCTTGTGGTTTTTGCTGGGTTGTAGTAGAACAAACAGCCATAAGTTGGGTCCCAGCCGTTCATTGCGTCCCTTGCAGCGTTGTAAGCGGTTTGATTTGGCTCTAGGTTTATCTGCCCGTCACTCACTGCCGTAAAGGCATATGGCTGATAAATAACCCCCGCAAGAGTGTTTGGAAATTGTGAACTTTTGACACGATTAAGTATCACAGCCGCAACAGCCACTTGTCCTTGATAAGGCTCGCCTCGTGCTTCTGCATAAACACATTTGGCAAGCAAATATAAATCACTTGAACTCTGTGAACTTTTGGCCTTTTTGCTTGAAGATGACAGAGTTATACCCATGGCGGAAGCAGTTTTCTTGCCCACAATTCCGTCTGCAACAAGCCCGTTTTTCTTCTGAAATCTCTTTATGGCACTTATGCTCTTTGGCCCCAAAATTCCGTCAACAGCCCCAGTGTAGTAACCCCATTTTTTAAGGCGAGTTTGAATTTTCTTGTTTTCTGAGGTGGTTGTTGCAACGGACATAATCTCGTTTTCCTTTGGCACAAGCACAAAATTAACAACCGCCAGTGACACCGCCACCGTCAAGCACAAACAAGTCATAAGCACAATCAAAAACCTTTTCATTTATCCTCCAAAAAACTTTTTTATTGTTTCAAGGATTCGACTTTTGAGCAAAACATTTTCTTCCAAAAAACAAAGAGGTGGATAAACCACGCACCACCAGTTGTCACCCTTCCCTTCGCCCAAAGTGATGACAAGCGAGTCATAAATTCCGCTTTCTAGCGTAAAATTGTCATACGCCCTTGTTGGAATATATTCTCGCCCGACATTTGCCGAACTCTTGTAGTCAAGGTTATTGTGTGCAACAATTTCGTCTGCTATTCCACAAATTTCAGATAAATTTTCTTTAAGCACCCGCTCAAAGTCACTTTTTGTTGTGCAACTTTCAATTTGTGGGGCAAGAAATTCCACAATTTTGTCCTTAATTTCATACTTAATGTCTTGGTCGCCCGCTTGATTGCTGTTTGCAATGATATGTATCCTTAAATATTCCTCATGATAATTTTCCCGAGTCATCGCCACCACCGCAACAACCCCAAAAACAACCACACACCCCAAAATTGCCAGAACCTTCTTCACCTTTCCCCTCCGACACAATTATTGCCCGCAAGAAAACTCCTAAACAAAAAAAATTCCCCTTTCCGCACGAAAATTGGAAGAAAAATGCGAAAAAAAACAAGGACATTTTTATTTGTCCTCATTTTAATGTAAAATATAAATTCGCAGTTTGGGGTAAAGAAAAGCCTGCCTAAAATTGAGTGGTTGCTTTAGCAACACAAACAAATGGCACAACTTGACACTATCTGACAACAAGGTTAAAGTGGGCGGTTATGCCACTGAACAATTTGACTTCAACTTTGTATGAGCCGGTGGCTTTTATGTTGCTTTCAAGCACAATTTGGCGCTTGTCAATGTCAATGTTTGCTTCACGAAGTGTATCTGCAATTTCCTTTGCCGTAATTGCTCCAAACATTTTACCGTTTTCGCCAACTTTTGCGTTTATGGCAAATGTTTTGCCCTTTAGCATATTTGCTTTGTTTTGGGCGTCTTGTTTTTGGAGCATAATATTTCTTTCGGCACTTGCGTCTTGGCTTGCCTTTTCGCACATAACGGCCTTATCTGCTGGCTTTGCCAAATTTTTCTTTATCAAAAAATTTTTTGCGTAGCCGTCACTGGTTTCAATGATGTCACCCTTTTTTCCACTGCCCTTTACGTCTTGAAGAAGCAAAACTTTCATAACATTCTCCTTTAATGCTTTTAATGTAGCACAAAAAGCGGATTTCGTCAATTATTTTAGCAACAAAAGTCACGACTTGCCCACATTTTGCCCACAAAAGCACAAAATTTGTGGATAAGTTGTTTTAAAAGAATATTTTTGGCAATAATGCGTGGCGAGGTGAAAAAATGGATTTAAGATGCAGAAAAACAACTTGCAAATATAACAAAGACCTAACTTGCATGGCGAAAAGCGTGGACATAACACCAAAACTTGTGTGCAAAACTTTTGAACTGGACAAGAGCAAGGAAGAAAAAGATTTTAGTAAGTTAATTTTTACTGACACTCCGCCAAAAATTGCAGATTATAGACACTTACAAAATATGTGTCTAAAATGTGGGGCAAAATGTTTGTTTAACAATGAAGGAATGTGTCTTGCAAACGGAATTACAGTTAACGCTGCCATGCAAAAAGAGCCAAAGTGCATGACCTTTTTGAAGCCATAAATATTGAAAGGAATGTAAAGCAAAAAAACACCGCCAATGCGGTGTTTTTTATAATCTTTTTCAAAATTACTTAAGTTCAACTGTTGCGCCAGCTTCTTTGAATTTTGCTTCCATAGCTTTTGCTTCTTCTGCTGGAACATTTTCTTTGATTGTTGAAGGTGCTCCGTCAACAAGTGCTTTTGCTTCTGAAAGTCCAAGTCCAGTTGCTTCACGAGCTGCTTTGATAACTTGGATTTTGTTTGGTCCAACTTCTTTAAGGACCACTGTAAATTCAGTTTTTTCTTCTGCTGCTGGTGCTGCTGCGCCTGCTGCTGGTGCTGCTACTGCTGCTGCAGCGCTAACGCCAAATTCTTCTTCAAGTTTTTTTACAAGTTCACTAACTTCAATGAGTGAAAGTTTTTTGATTTCTTCGACAAGATTTTCGATTGTCATTTTAATTTTCTCCTTTTTAATTTAAAAACAATTTATTTTTTGGTCAAATTTGACCTAGTTTGCATAGATTATGCAGATTTTTTTGCCACAGCGTCAAGCACACGAGCGAGTGCTGCAACTGGAGCATTGAGCATGCCAAGAAGCATTGCAATAAGAATTTCTTTGCTTGGGATTTTGGAAAGTTCTTCAACTTTTGCACTGTCAACAACTTCGCCGTTTATAATTCCAAACTTTGCTTCAAGCATTTTTGCGTCTTTCTTTGCACCAAACAAAACATTTGCTGCACCAACTTCATCTTTGCCAAAAGCAACTGATGTTGTGCCTTCAAGGTTTGCTGGGTCATATCCTGTGACGCCAAGTTCGTCAAGAGCAATTTTGAGAAGTCTGTTTTTGTAGATTTTATATTCCACATCTCTTTCTCTAAAACTCTTTCTGAGTTTTGTGTCTTGGGCAACATTTATGCCCTTGTAATTGATGAAGATAACACTTTTTGCTGCGTTGTATTTTGCTTTGATTTCTTCAACAATCGCTTTTTTTGCTTCCATTATTTCTTTGGACATCATTTCTCCTTTTAAGAATTAAAAAAACCTTATACCGAGCAGTATAAGGCGAATTCTCAAAAGAAAACTTCCCTAAACTTACCTCGGCAAGCCCGCAAAAGCGAGTTACGATTAAATCACTTGCTGTCTTAAGTAACTTAAAGGTTTCATTAAAACATGGCTATTATATCACATAAAAAATATTTGTCAACACTTTATATTCACTTTTCAAAATATTTTGGGTTGAATGGCTCAACTGTTCCTTTTTTTGTTATGTGAAATTTGTTTTTGCATAATTTTAGCATTGGAACATCTGCTGTGGAGTCGCTGTATCCGTTTTCAAAAGAGGTCAAATTAAGTTCTGTAAGGCGTCTGACTTTTTCTGCTCCTTTGCAATTTACTTCCCCGTTTTCTATTTTTGAAGTATATAAATCTATGTTTGAACAAACAAGTGTTGCAGTTGGGTTTATTCTGCTTAACAGTGGCTTTATGATATACAGTGGTGAAGCGGAACAAATGACATCGTCTGGTTTCTTTTGTTTGAGATACCAGTCAAAAACCTTCCCTTGTTCCTTATCCCAAAAGCGTTCGATTTCTTTTTCTGGGTTTTTAAGGTGCGACATAAAGGTTAGAAATTTTTGCTTGAATGTTGTTAGGTTTACAA
>CAKVNA010000095.1 GCA_934776915.1 uncultured Clostridia bacterium | reverse complement strand
GCTATAATGTTATTAACATATTAATTTGGAGTAATTTATGAATATAGTTGAGAAGATTGGTGAAAATATTGAACATTATTTGTTTCATTATTTTGGTGTAAATGATATGTCTACTGGTTGGGAATTAGAGTCAATGATAAAACATAAAAATGATATAATTTCCTACTATGATAATATTACATTTGAAATTAATACATTTGATAATTTTATAGATTATCTTTTTCTATCAAAATATAGCCACTTTGCAGAAATTGTCCCATATGTAAAAGACGAAAAAAGAGAAGAAGTTGAAAATATATTAAATTTCATTATCAAAAAGAAAGAAAACTATAAAGTAAAAGATTTAATAAATTATTATACAAATAATTACAGGGAATTATTTTCAAGCAAAATAAAAGGTGCAAAGGAAGAACTTGTAGATATAGCAATAAAATATCATAGTGCATGCATTGATGTGTTTGATTATTTAATCAATGAACATTATTTTCTAATCTTATATAATTATGACAGAATGCAAAATATATTATTAAAAAATAATAATTTGCGAAAAGCGTTACTTGATGAAAAACACTTTGAGCAAGTAAAATTTAGTGCGTTAAAATATTATTTTGTAATTATTCAATCTTTTATTGATAAAGGTTTAGAAAAAATATTAGTACAGAATATAATTGAAATAATAATTAAATTTGGTAATGAAATCTATGGAAAAATGAATGAAGATAATGTTTTGCAATATGAGCTTATCTATAAAAATATTTTTGACTTTTTAGTTAAAAATAAAATTGCTGAAGCAAATATATATGAAAACAATTATAAAAAGCTTGATTCAATAAAAGATAATTATATGAAAAAACATGGCAGTGAATTTTCAATAAAAGTACCAACTGATGTTTTAATAAAGCACTTTGATGATGAAACAATACCATGGAATAGCAGATTGTTATTAATTACACACACTAAACAAGATGGAAGATTACAAAGTTTATATACATTAATGGGGAAAAATAAAACAACAGGATTAGTAGATGCAATTTGTTCATCATCTACTCCTCATGATGATTATTTTACAGTCAGTAAGCAAGATAATATGAATATGTATATATGGCTTATTCGCAATATTTTGAATAGTCAATTAACTAAAGATAAGTTAGAACGGCTAATTTCATGGGTGGCATCAATGACTAAATATGATTGTGACAATTTGGGCATTGATTATAAAGAAACCGAGTTTGAAAGCGATTTTAATGTATTAGCCAATATGTTTATGGCTATAAATATTGCCTTTGATGAAAAAAATATTTTTTTACAAACTGGTCTAAATTATGGTCTCACTATGTATTTGTTTGGATTAACTGAAAAAATTTTAAGATTATATTATCGTTCTCAAAAAAAAGATGTTTATTTTAAGGAAGATTGGTTCTCACTTGGACATTTACTTGATGTAAACGATGCTGTAATAATAAAACTATTAGGGAAAGATCAAGTAAAGGTTTTAGCATACTATTTAATAAATGGGAATAATGGTAAACCTGGTTTTAACCTGAGAAATAATTTCGCACACTATAAAAACATTGATCATAAAAATATTAATTGGGGTGTAACCCTACTAGCTTTACATTTTTTTATAAATATAGTAAATGAAATTAGTTTAGAATTTGAAAAATCAGCTTAATAATAAAAACGGTTGCAGTTAAAACTACAGCCGTTTTTTTATATATTTGTATGATATAAAAGATAATTGCAGATAATCAATAAAAACAAAAAATACCCAACTAAACATGGTGTTCAGTTGGGTACATAATGGCGGAGAAGGCGAGATTCGAACTCGCGCACGCTGTTACACGTCTAATCCCTTAGCAGGGGATCCCCTTGGGCCTCTTGGGTACTTCTCCATTCAACAAGAGTGATTTTAACAAATATTTGCTTATTTGTCAATCATTTTTATTCCACTATTACATTTTTATTTTTCCGCCAAAGAATCTCTAGTTTCGACTTGTATTTTTCCTCAAGTTTTTAGTTCTTGAAAATTTGAAAAGACGCTTTGATAATTTTAAATTCTCTATTTAAATATAACTGTCATTCTCTGTTATATAGTCTATCCCAAATAGAACTTGAGTAAGGCTTTGTTGTTGCATTGAGGTTGAAAAAAGATGTGAGGTGTGGTATAATATATATTATGAAAGATGATAAAAATTTGAGCAAAGAAGATTTAATTACTCTTAAGATTAGGCTAAATGCTTTAAAGAAGAATGAGAAATTGGTGAAAATGGCAAAAAGGGCTGTCAAAACCGAGAAATTTCAAGTTACATTTGACAATGCAGACGATTTTTTTATAAATTCTTTAAAACCTGTTCCTTTTAAAAGCCGTGGTTATAACGGAGAATTTTCTTTTTCGGAAAATGAGTTGATCTCTGATACAAAAGAATTTTTTGCCATGCTTGACGGTTACGCAGAGGGCGATTATTCTTTGCTTGAAAAGGCAGAGGAAAATTTACAATTTCTTCAACCTCACAAAGATGACCCAAACTATAGATCTCATGTTTCTCCTATTTCACAAAAGATACATGTAAATTGCATGGGATATATAGATAATTTGACTGACTTTGTGCATGAGTTCACCCACTCTATGAGTCCAATTTTCTCTAAAGAACTTGCAAGGTTGCCATATTACAAAAGCCTTTTAGAGGTTTGTCCTTTGTTTTGCGAAAAAATTGCACTTAATGTTTTTCTTCCAGCAAAATACCCCGGCTTGAAACGAAATATTGTTGACTGCAAGATTTCAGCCGAATGCTCGCTTAGAAATGCACTTATTCAGACAGAAATTGAGGGGCTGCTTGTTAAGATTTTGGCTGGTGAAATGTCTGTGGGCGAGACAGTAAAAAAATACTATCCAATCTTTAAAGAAAAGAATGTTAGACAAAAAGCTGCCGTAAATTTTGTTTTGCAGAGATTTGAAAATGTTGACAAAATAAAAAAAGGTGCCAATCCAAGGCTTATTTTTGGCGAGTCTGAATATTATTTCTGCAATGTAATTGCAAGTTATATGTATGAAAAATGGCAGGAAAATCCACAGAAGATGACTGAAAATTTTAAAGTTATTCTTGCCAATGACGGGCTTTGGAGTCCTAAAACTTTTCATAGTTATATGGGCGCTGACTTTGATGAAATGTATAAAAACTTCATAACAAGACACCCAAAATATGCTGAAAGTTTATGTCGTGAGCAACAACAAATTCGTGATGATGAGTTTGCACAATTAAGATAGTTGTAATTGTTTGTAAAATCATGGGAAAAGTGTTAAAATATTTTTATGAAGATAACGAAAGAACTTAAATCTGCAATAATTTTGACAATTTGCCTCAATATTGCTTTTGCATGCAGCGGGGTTGCGGTTGCCGTTTTGGGCTGGGCTTCACCTCAACTTGCCATTTTCATAACCCTTTTTATGTTCACCTATCACACCGATGTTAGGATTTTTATCGGCTTGCTTTTTGCAAAAGTTTTAAAGTATAAAATTTATGTTGAAAGCAAAGTCTTTGTCGTCAAAAAAAGCGAATACAACTTTCTTTCTCGCATGGGCGTGAAAAAGTGGAAAGATAGGTTTATTGCGTGGGACAGAAGTCTTTTTGTGTTGCAGAAAATGGATAATGAACGCATGTCAGTCGTTTTACAAAACAATATCAGCGCAGAACTGACGCATTGGGTTTGCGCTTTTGTTGGGCTGCTTGCCATTCCATTTGGGCTTTTGCTCTCGATTGACGAATGGGCAATTTATGTCACAACCTCAGTTTTAACTTCTCTTTTCGCCGACATTCCACCAATTTGCATTCAAAGATTTAACCGCTATCGCTTGCAACACATATTGAGAACACAAAGCAAATTAAATGGCAAATAAGGCTTTTCGCTTACACTTTCTTACATATAAAACAAAAAGTTTAAGGTCATATTTTTTCCTTAAACTTTTTTTATGTGTATCTTTTTAACTTACTTTGTGGGTTCGTTCTGTGTTTTGAATTGTTGTTTCATTTGTGTCTATCTCGTCAAATGTATAATCTATCCCGCCGTCACGGAGGCTCATCTCAAGGTCACGATAGGCGGCTTCAATTTCACTTGGCCC
>CAKVNA010000094.1 GCA_934776915.1 uncultured Clostridia bacterium | reverse complement strand
GGCAAGTATGCCTGGCATGATGGACACAATCTTAAACCTTGGACTTAATGAAGAAGTTGTTGAAGTGTTGTCCAAAAAATCTGGCAATCCTCGTTGGGCTTGGGACTGCTACAGAAGATTTATTCAAATGTATAGCGATGTCGTTATGGAAGTCGGCAAAAAATATTTTGAACAACTCATCGACAAAATGAAAAAAGAAAAAGGCGTTAAACTTGACACAGAACTCACAGCAAGTGACCTTGCAGAACTTGCACACGAGTTTAAAGCAGAATATAAGGCAAAAATTGGACAAGAATTCCCAAGCGATCCAAAAGAACAACTTATGGGGGCAATCAAGGCTGTGTTTAGATCATGGGACAACCCAAGAGCAAACTACTACAGAATGCAAAATGACATTCCATACAGCTGGGGAACTGCTGTCAATGTTCAAATGATGGTGTTTGGAAATATGGGCGAAACAAGCGGCACAGGTGTTGCTTTCACTCGTAACCCAGCCACTGGTGAAAAGAAACTTATGGGCGAATTTTTGATGAATGCACAAGGTGAAGATGTTGTTGCTGGTGTCAGAACTCCAATGCCTATTGCAAAAATGGCAGAAATTATGCCAGAAGTTTATACACAATTCCAAGACATATGCAAAACTCTTGAAGGACATTACAAAGATATGCAAGATATGGAATTTACAATAGAAGACAAAAAATTGTATATGCTTCAAACAAGAAATGGCAAGAGAACTGCTCGTGCAGCACTCAAAATTGCTTGTGACCTTGTTGACGAGGGAATGATTACAGAACAAGAAGCCCTTATGCAAATTGATCCAAAGAGCCTTGACAGTCTTCTTCACCCACAATTTGACCCACAAGCACTCAAAGACGCAAAGCCAGTGGCTCAAGCACTTGCTGCTTCTCCTGGGGCAGGGTGTGGTGCCATTGTGTTTACAGCAGAAGATGCAGTTGCTCATGGCAAAAACAAGGAAAAAGTTGTGCTTGTCCGTCTTGAAACTTCTCCAGAAGACATTGAAGGAATGCACTATGCTCAAGGTGTTCTTACTGTTCGTGGTGGAATGACTTCTCACGCAGCAGTTGTTGCTCGTGGCATGGGAACTTGCTGTGTTTCTGGCTGTGGCGAAATTGAAATGGACGAAAAGAACAAATGCTTCACCCTTGCTGGAAGAACCTATCATGAAGGGGATATTATCTCCATTGACGGCTCAACAGGCAAGATTTATGGCGAAGAAATTAAAACTGTGCCAGCAAACACAAATGACGGTGACTTTGGCAGAATTATGGCATGGGCAGACAAATATAAAGCACTTGAAATCAGAACTAATGCCGATACTCCAAAGGACGCAAAACAAGCAAAACTCTTTGGCGCACAAGGCATTGGTCTTTGCAGAACAGAACACATGTTCTTTGAACCAGACAGAATTTCTGCAATAAGAGAAATGATTTGCGCAGACACCCTTGAACAACGCGAAAAAGCATTGAGCAAACTTGAACCAATGCAACAAGGTGACTTTGAACAACTTTATGAGGCAATGGAGGGACTTCCAGTTAACATTCGTTATCTTGACCCACCTCTACACGAATTTGTGCCAACAGAAGAGGCAGACATCGCTCTTCTTGCCAAATCTCAAGGCAAAACAGTTGCACAAGTAAAACAAATTATTGCTTCTCTTCACGAATTTAACCCAATGATGGGACACCGTGGTTGCAGACTTGCAGTTACATTCCCAGAAATAGCAGTTATGCAAACAACTGCAGTTATAAAGGCTGCTCTTAATGTCAGCAAAAAACACAACTGGAATATCGTTCCAGAAATTATGATTCCTCTTGTCGGGGAAGTGAAAGAACTTGCTTATGTCAAGAAAATTGTTTGTGAAACTGCAGACAAACTTATCAAAGAAGCAAAATCTAACATGAAATACAAAGTTGGCACAATGATTGAAATTCCACGTGCTGCACTTATGGCAGACAAGATTGCAGAAGAAGCGGAATTTTTCTCCTTTGGAACAAACGACCTAACACAAATGACATTTGGCTTCAGTCGTGATGACGCTGGCAAATTCTTGGGCTCATATTATGAAAATAAGATTTATGAATCAGACCCATTTGCTCGTCTTGATCAAGAAGGAGTTGGCAAGCTTGTTGAAATGGCAACAAAACTTGGAAGAAGCACACGCCCAGACCTTCACCTTGGAATCTGTGGCGAACATGGTGGCGACCCAAGTTCAATCGACTTCTGCCACAGAGTTGGTCTTAACTATGTTTCTTGCTCTCCATTCCGTGTTCCTATTGCACGCCTTGCAGCAGCACAAGCAAACATCAGAAATCCAAGAAAATAATCAAATATTTTTATCTTGGCACAAAAAATATATATTCTACAATCAAAAACAGCACTTATAGGGTGCTGTTTTTGTTATTTTTTAAGTTGTGACATGGTGGAAAGTTCAGCAACAGCCCTTGCCAACACTTTTATATCATGATAAGAATTTTTGAAATCTACCCCCACTCGTGTCAGTCCACTTTCCATTGTTCCCAAAAATTTGTGTGCAAGCGGAGCACAATGAAGCCCACCACGAGAGGCAATGTGATATTTTTCACTTAAAAAATCTGTTACTTCAATGGAGTCAAAGCCCGCAACGGAAAAGGCAACAACGCCATATGTGTTTTCCAAATTTGAATAAATCTTAACTCCTTCAATTTCTTGCAATTTTTCTATCATATATTGTGTTAATCTTGCCACCTTTTTTTCGTGACGGTCAAAGTGCTTTTCAACAAATTTTGCCCCTGCAGACAGACTTGCGATAAGTGGACTCGCAACTGTGCCACTTTCATAGCACTCTGGCGGAACTGTCGGTTGCAATAAATTTTCACTTTCTGTTCCCGTTCCGCCAAAAATTATTGGGGCGGGGTAGGTCTTGGAATTTATGCACAATGCCCCAATGCCTTGAGGAGTGTGCAACCCTTTGTGACCAGAGAAGGCAAGAAAGTTTATGTGTGACTTTTTCATATCAATTTTTATATGCCCAACACCTTGTGCGTCATCAAGCAAAAATATTATACCATTCCTGTTGCACAATGCTCCTACATCTTCAAAATTATTTTTGTTGCCTGTTACATTTGAAATTGCAGTCAAGCACACAAGAAAGGTGTTTTTCTTTATGGCAGAAGCAATGTCGCTTGCGGTGATAAATTTTTTATTTTGGGGGTTGACAACAGTCAGTGTAATTTCACCAAGACTTTCAAGATAGTGAAGTGGTCTTAAAACAGAATTATGTTCAAAACAACTACAAATGACATGTTTTCCTTTATTCTTTTTGCAAAGACCTAAAATTGCAATATTTAACGCTTCCGTTGCATTTTTTGTAAAAATTACATCTTCTGGCTCAATGTTTCCAAATTGTTTTGCCAGAATTTCACGAGTTTGCCAAATCATAGTTGCATTTCTAACAGCAAGGGTGTGTCCGCTACGACCAGGGTTTGCGCTTAATGAAAGATATTTTAAAAAAGCTCGTCTTACACATTTTGGCTTGTAATGACTGGTTGCTGGTGTGTCAAGATAAATAGTTTTCATATTCAACCTCAAAACATTTTATGTGTTTTTGGGCTTTGTTGTGTTTGTAAACATTATTTAAAAAAAGATAATATAGTGATTTGAGGGGAAAATATCTCACAAAATTTCCCCTTAAAGAGTAAAAGAGGGAATGAAATGTATTATCTTGTGGTCTTTAGGGCGAGAAGTGAAACAATGAAGTTTGCCAGCATATTGTCGTCTTATGGAGTCAAAAGTGCCATTGTAAATACCCCAAGGCAAATTGCTGTTTCTTGTGGAATTTCTGTTAAAGTTGATGCAAATGCTCTTAATATTTGCAAACAAATTTTGTCACGAAGGCAGTTTTGGACTTTCGGTGGCATTTATCTCATGCAAAATGACTCCTATGTGCAACAATAAAGTTGATTAAACACTCATTTTGTGCTAAAATTTGCCAAAGGATAGGGAAAATGCAAGCAAAAGAAGTTTATGAAACACTGCTACAGAGATTTGGTGATAGAAGTTGCGAACTTGATTTTCGCAACAATTTTGAACTAATTGTGGCAGTGATTTTATCAGCTAGATGCACGG
>CAKVNA010000093.1 GCA_934776915.1 uncultured Clostridia bacterium | reverse complement strand
CTATAAGTATAATGTGCTTCTGATGTGAATCTTATATCAACCCAACCTTTGTTGTTATGTTTGCGTAAATTACAAGAATTAAAAATTGCCATCCATGTGTTGTTACTTCCATAACTACCCGGAAAATAAAGCATTAAATCTGGAAAGGTGTTGCCTGCGTTGTTAGCATCATAAGTCCCCGCCACAGCATTAACAACATTTACTTTGGCAGTTATAGAATATTTCCCTAAATCATATTTTCCTTTAATTGATTGTGCTAATATGCTAATAGTATTCAATCTTAAATCAAGCTTAAAACATGACAATCCGTCATATGTGACGATTTTAGGTGTATAATCTGCTCCCCAACCCGTTGACCAATTTGATAGGTCGCTTTGCGATTGCAATGCCCCGCCAGTTAGAATGCTATCTTGGCTCCACATGGCAGTCAAAGTTCTGTCACCCGGCGTGCCGAAAACAGTGTCACTTTCGATGTAGTAGGGTTCATATTGTGTTTTTTGACCTTCTTCTAATATGGGTTTTACCTTGCGGTTTTCATAAGTTCTGTAAGGAATTCCCTCGACATATAAACCAATCCTCTTTTCACCACCAACGGGAGTGTATTCGCCCAAGTAATAGTGTGGTTCATCACCTACAAAATCCACTACAAACATACATTGGACACGATAAGCATCTTGTGGCTCTTTTTCGTAAAAATAATAGGTTACTCCAGTTTTTAAAATTGAAACCATCTCATAAACAAATGTGTCGGAGGCAGATTCCTCTTTATAACCATTTAGAATAATTGATCCATCACTGAAATCGGGAGTTGCAGTAATTCCATAGCAATTTTCTGATGTGGTTAAAAAATTTGAGACCTTTACAAGGTTCTTTCCTCTCCAACCTAAGAAAGAATAACCCGCTCTGGTTGGCACGGGTAGGTCGCCGTAGGTGTCACCTAGTTTGACTATCTTAGAGGATACCCCCCCCCCGTTGTGGATAACTCGCCGCCGTTTGGGTCAAATGTGACTGTGTAACTAGGGACTGTGTATTTTACTGATATACTCGAATTTGCTTGTTGGTGTGTTGCACCATAGATGAGAACTCCCAAAATAGCCATAATGAGTGTATATAGAATGCAAATTGTTATCTTGTTTTGCACATGATAAAATCTATTCAGCCATAACACAAAGCGTTCATATCTGGTCATTTTAGAATATCCTCCTAGAAATAGTTTACACCAAAATATTAAAATAAATGAGGAAAATTGTCAAGTAATTTCCCTCATTATGTTGTTTTATGCTTTTATAAGTTCCAAAAGTTTGTTGATGCAATCTGCTTTTGGAGTGATGATAGTTTCACCAGTTTTGCGAATTTTGATTTCTACATTGCCGTCAGCAAGTCCTCGTGGGCTTACAATTACACGAAGTGGCATACCTATTAGGTCGGCATCTGCAAATTTAACCCCTGGAGCACAGTCACGATCGTCAATCAAGGTGTCTATGCCCATATTTTGAAGGGCATTGTAAATTTCATTTGCTGAGGTTTTGACATTTTCATCATCAAAGCGAAGTGGCACAATGTGAACTTTGTATGGAGCAATGCTCATTGGCATACATATTCCCTTTTCGTCACTGTTTTCTTCCACAACGCAAGCAAGACTTCTTCCAACACCAATTCCATAGCAACCCATAATTGGGTTGATTTCGCTTCCGTCTTTGTCATGGACAAGCATTCCCATACTCTTTGTGTATTTGGTGCCAAGTTGGAAAATGTTGCCAATTTCAACACCATGTTTTATTGAAACATGTCCGCCACATTCTGGACAGCGGTCACCGTCTTTCACTTTGGATATGTCAACAAATTGTGCGTCTTTTAAATCTCTGTTTGTGCAGAAATTTTTGTAGTGATAATTAGGCTTGTTTGCCCCTACGACCGCATTTGCAAGTCCTTTTATGCTATTGTCATAGACAACAACACAATTTGCAACATTAAGCCCCATAGGGCCGATATTCCCAGCGACAAAGCCGTCTTCAACTTTTGCTTCAAATGGTATAACTTCCTTGTCGACTACTTTTCTTAATTTTGTTTCGTTTACTTCTTTGTCCCCACGAACAAAGCACAAGACATAACCGTTTTCGCCTTTAACTGCATAGACAACTGCTTTTATACATTTTTCAGCACCAACACCCAAAAATTTGCCCACTTCTTCAATGGTTTTTGCGTCTTTTGTGTCAACAAGTTCCAGAGGCAATTCGTTTTCGGTGTTTGTCTTTTCATACACACATTCTGCCACTTCTTGATTGGCTCTGTAACTGCAATCATTGCACACAACCAGTTCATCTTCACCCATGTCATTTATGAACATAAATTCATGTGACATAGTGCCGCCAAACATTCCGTTGTCACTTTTTACAGAGATAAAGTTTTTAAGCCCAATTCTGTGATAGATGTTTTCATATGCTTTGTGGACTTTGAAATAATATTCGTCAAGGTCACTTTGCGAGGTGTGAAATGAATAGGCATCTTTCATGACAAATTCCCTAACTCTGATAAGACCGCCACGACTTCGTGCTTCGTCACGAAATTTTGTTTGAATTTGATAAATCATGCATGGCAGTTGAGTGTAACTTTTCACCCAATTTTTTGCCAAATGAACGGCTGCTTCCTCATGCGTCATGCCAAGAAGCATTGGGTGCCCAGTTCTGTCTTGAAATCTGACCATTTCGCTTCCGATAGATGTGTATCTTCCGCTCAAATCCCACAATTCTTTTGGCATAACAACTGGGAATTTGACTTCTTGACCGTCAAGTTTGTCCATTTCGTCACGGATAATATTTTCAATATTTCTGCATGCTTTTTGACCAAGTGCGCTGAGCGACCAAATGCCGTTTGCCACTTGTTTCATATATCCAGCTCTTACAAGCAAAATGTGATTTTTCATCTTTGCATCGCTTGGAGCGTCTTTCGTTCTTTCTGCAACTAGTTTGCTTAATTTCATGTTGTTTCTTCCTTTTGCTATATTTTATTCTTCATCTGCAAAACTGTCAAGTTCATTTTTCAAAATGGTGAGTTTTCCCCTTGATTCATTTAGTTCTTTTTGACATTCTTTTGCTATTTTTACACCCTCTTCAAAAAGTTTTGTTGCGTCTTTCAACCCGACATCACCTTTTTCAAGATTCTTCACAATTTCTTGAAGCCTATCACATTTTTCTTCAAAATTCATTTTTAACCTCCAAAACTTTGGACACAACTTGTCCGTCAACAAATTCTATATTCACTTCTTGCCCCGATTTCACACTCGAAGCAGTTTTTACAACCTTTCCGTTTTTAGTCACTTTAACCCAGCCATGCTTTGCGTGCAAACTTGGGTCTAGGAGCATAAGTTTGTTATATAAAAGTTCAACTTTTTGGGCGTCTTTATCAAATCTTTTAACAGAATTTAACTTTGCAACCACTCTGTCAAGTAATTTGTCAGAGTTCTTTAACCTCTTGTCAAACAAATCGCAAAGTCGTGTTTCCCTTGTTTCAATATTTTTATATTTCTCATCTAACATATTAAAAGCCAAAAAGACAATTCTATCAAAATGTGCTTTCATTTTTCGCACATCTTCCATAACATCTCTTGCCACAAGTTCTGCCGCTTCAGACGGAGTTGCAGCCCTAAGAGATGAGGCGAAATCGCAAATTGTAAAGTCAGTTTCATGTCCAACGGCAGAAATGACGGGTTTGCTTGTTGCGACAATTTCTCGTGCTATGAGTTCTGTGTTAAACGGCGACAAATCTTCAATGGAGCCGCCACCACGAGCAATGATAATTACATCAACCTCACTCATTTTGTCAAGAGTTCTAAGTCCACGACACACAGTTTGCTCTGCACCAATTCCTTGCACCTTGGCGGGATAGACCACAATGTTGAGCATAGGGTTTCGTCTATGCGAAATTCGCTCTATATCATGCAAAACAGCACCCGTTGCACTTGTCACAACACCAATAGTTCCAATCACCTTTGGAAGTGGCTTTTTATTCTTTTTGTCAAACACGCCTTCTCGTTCTAGTTTGTCTTTTAGTTCCAAAAATTTCTGATACAAAACTCCGTTGCCCGCTGGAGCAGTTGAAGTTACATAAAAGTTTAGTTTTCCACTTTTGCCA
>CAKVNA010000092.1 GCA_934776915.1 uncultured Clostridia bacterium | reverse complement strand
GGACCTAAACAGAGTTGTTGAAGAGAATGTGCGTGGTGCAAGGGTTGTAAAATCTTATGTTCGTGAAGAACATGAAATTGAAAAATTTGATGTAACGAGTGAGCAAATTTACAAGGACTATTCGCACGCAAGAAAACTTATGTCACTAAACTCTCCAATTATGTCGGCGACTATTTATGCTTGTATGCTTGTTATATCCTTTCTTGGGGCAAAAATTATTGTCAACTCTGGCGGGACAGCACTTGAATGTGGGCAACTTACAACAATGTTTTCCTACACAATGCAAATTTTGTCCTCTCTTATGATGTTGTCATTTGTGCTTATGGGCTTTACAATTTCCCGTCCTTCTGCCGAAAGAATTGTAGAAGTTTTGGACGAAGTTCCTGCAATAAAGAACCCAGAGAACCCAATTATGAAAGTGAAAAACGGCGACATTGACTTTGACAATGTGTCATTCAGTTACAAAGACGACATCTCAAAACTATGTTTGAAAGATGTTGATTTGCACATAAAATCGGGCGAAACGATAGGAATATTAGGGGCAACGGGCAGCTCCAAAACAACACTTGTTTCACTTATTCCCCGTCTTTTTGACGCAACAAGTGGCGACATTTTGGTTGGTGGCAAAAATGTTAAAGAATATGACCTAACAGTCCTTCGTGACAATGTTTCTATGGTTTTGCAAAAAAATGTTTTGTTTTCTGGAACGGTTAAAGAAAATCTCCTTTGGGGCAACAAAGGCGCAACAGATGAAGAGATAAAACGAGCGTGCGACATTGCGTGTGCTAGTGAATTTGTGGAAAAAATGCCAGAAAAATATGACACGCACATTGAGCAAGGAGGGAGCAATGTTAGCGGCGGACAGAAACAAAGACTTTGCATAGCACGGGCGCTTCTTAAAAAGCCAAAAATTCTTATTCTTGACGACTCGACAAGTGCAGTGGACACAAAAACTGATGCAAAAATTAAAAAGGCGTTGCGAGAAACAATGCCAAAAGTTACAAAAATTATTATTGCTCAAAGGGTTTCCAGCGTGCAAGATGCAGACAGAATTGTTATTCTTGACGGCGGACGAATTGTTGCGGTTGGCTCCCACAAGCAACTTTTGAAGACAAGTGAATTATATAAAGACATTTATGATTCTCAGACCAAAAAAGGAGGAAAATAACATGGACAACAAAAAGAAAATGCCAAAAGCAAAAAATGTAAAACAGACCATAAAGCGAATTTTCTCCTATATGGGCAAGGGACAAAAAATGATGCTTTTTGTTGTGGTGCTTTGCATTCTTATAAGTTCGGCAACAGGTGTGGTTGCTTCCCTTTTCATCAAAAGATTGATTGACAGCTACATAACTCCACTTCTTGTTGCTGGCGGCGGCGACTTTAATCCACTTTTGATGCAAATTATCCTTATGGCGTGCATATTAGGTTTTGGAGTGCTGGCAAATTATGTTTATAACTACTTCATGGTCGTAATTTCCCAAAACATTTTGAAAAGAATTCGTGATGATATGTTCAGAAAAATGCAAAAGTTGCCAGTTAAATATTTTGATACACACACGCACGGCGACATTATGAGCCACTTTACAAACGACACTGACTCGCTTGAAAGCATGCTTTGTCAAAGTGTTCCTCAGATAATTTCGTCCGTGGCGACCGTTATAATGGTCTTCTTCGCAATGCTTTATTTAAGTGTTTATCTTACACTTGTTGTGCTGGCGTTCCTTTTTGGAATGATGATAATTGTCAAGAACCTTGGGGCAAAAAGTGGAAAATATTTCATGGCACAACAACAAACATATGGCAAGACGACTGGTTTTGTGGAAGAAATGCTAAATGGCCAAAAGGTCATTAAAGTTTTTAATCACGAGCCAGAAACAATCGAAAATTTTGACAAAGTTAATGAAGAATTGTGTTTTAATTCCACAAAAGCAAACAAATATGCAAACATTTTTATGCCAATTATGAGTAATTTAAGCCACTTGCAATATGTTGTTATTGCAATTATCGGCGGGCTTCTTGCAGTTTATGGTGCAAACAACCTCACTCTCGTTGGTTTTTCAATAGTTGAAGTCGGCACAATCGCATCATTCCTTCAACTTTCAAGGTCATTCAGCATGCCAATAAGCCAAGTTTCACAGCAAATGAACTCAATTATCTTAGCACTTGCTGGAGCAGAGAGAATTTTCACACTTATGGACGAAATGCCAGAAGTGGATAAAGGCGATGTTACACTGGTTCATGCAAAGAAAGTTGACGGAAAACTTGTTGAAACAGATGAAAAAACACAAATTTGGGCATGGAAAGACCCAGAAAGAGCGGAAGGCGACCAACTTGTTGAACTTAGAGGCGATGTAAGATTTTATGATGTCAACTTTGGATATGAGCCAGACAAAACAATTTTGCACGACATTTCCCTTTATGCAAAGCCTGGGCATAAAATTGCCTTTGTTGGAGCGACTGGGGCTGGCAAAACAACAATAACAAACTTGATAAACCGCTTTTATGACATTGCAGACGGCAAAATTAAATATGACGGAATTGACATAAACAGAATTAAAAAAGACGACTTAAGACACTCTATTGGAATGGTTTTGCAAGACACAAATCTTTTCACTGGGACAATTAAGGAAAATATCCGTTATGGCAACCTTGATGCCACAGATGAGCAAATTTTTGAAGCAGCCAAACTTGCCAACGCAGACGACTTTATTCAGCGTCTTCCACAAGGCTATGACACAATGCTCACTGGTGACGGTGCAAACCTCTCTCAAGGGCAAAAACAACTGCTATCCATTGCACGAGCAACAGTTGCAAACGCTCCAGTTATGATATTGGACGAGGCAACATCAAGCATTGACACTCACACCGAAGCACTTGTGCAGCAAGGCATGGATCGTCTTATGCACGGCAGAACAGTTTTTGTCATTGCACACAGATTATCCACTGTTCAAAACTCAAATGTTATTATGGTTCTTGAAAACGGCAGGATAATTGAAAAAGGCACACACGAAGATTTGATTGCACAACATGGCAGATATTATGAACTCTATTCTGGCTCATTTGAACTTGAATAAATAGTTGCCTTTCTTCAATCAAAATATAATTGAGTTTGTAATTTGATATGTATTTTGATATGTATTTTGATATGTATTTTGATATGTATTTTTATATGTCTTTTATATGTCTTTTATATGTTTTTTATATGTTTTTTATATGTTTTTTATATGTTTTTTATATGTTTTTTATTTGTAACTAAAAACAAAAACACTACTTAAAATTAAGTAGTGTTTTATAATTGCTAAACTCGTGTAATAATGCGATTTGTAGAGATTATCTGTTTTAAAAAATAGCTTTTTTTTACATTCCAAAGAAAATTGATAAAATGCTTGTAGATAGTGGAGATTAGCAAATAACTATGCGATTGAAATAAAAATAAACAAGCAAAAGACATAGAATAGAAATAAAAACAACAAAAATGATAAAAAATGGGCAAAAATTGTTCATTTTTAATAAATTTTTTATTTTTTTGTTTATTTTGCACATTGAAATCGCTTTTTTTGCGTGATATAATATGGACAATAAAAGAGAGGGGAAATAAAATGAGAAATGATAATGTAAAGGTTGAATTTGTTAATCGAAAGATAAAAAATTTGCAAAAGGAAATAAATTGTTATCTTCGCAATGGCGGGCAACTTGAATTTATGAAATATTGCGATGAAGATTTGTATAACGATTGCAGAAAGACTATTCGTCTTGTGCGTGATGTCTATGCAATATATGTAAAATCAGTAAGAGGACTGCTTTCAATCTTGGGTTATGAATTTAAAACCAATACATGTCTTTATGATGTTGACGATTTTGACAGATATGACGAAGCATATAAAGTTAGAATTAGAGAAAGCTATAACGAATATCTTGATAGCAACGACTTAACTGACGACAATGGATATTCAATTTATGCAAGTTATGATTATGCAAGATAATTTATACTTTCCTCTCATAATGCTAAAAGTATAAAATATACTTAAAAGAAAAATCTCACAAATTTGTGAGATTTTTTTTATTCATTTGAAACTCGAATTTCATCTTGCTCTTCATTTGCCTTCCTGATTGACAGTCCAATTCTTTGCTTTTGAAGGTCTATGGACA
>CAKVNA010000091.1 GCA_934776915.1 uncultured Clostridia bacterium | reverse complement strand
GTTCAATTTTTGTTCGTGGAAGTAGATTATGTTTTCACACACTGCCTTTACATTGCTTGTTGGAATTGCATTTGCAACATTTTCATAACTTGAGGAAGAATATTTTGAATTGGCAATGCCAATGAGTTCCCCCTTAAGGTTGAACACACCACCACCACTGTTGCCTGAGTTTATGGAGGTGTCAACTCTAATTGTTCTAATTCTTCTTGTGTATCCAGCATAACTAACCATAACATACTCACTATCCACACTGACTATGCCGCTGGTGACGGATATGCCCTCGCCCATTGGGTTGCCGATTGCAATGGCGTTTGAGCCGGGTTGAATGTTGTTTGTGTTTGCAAATTTAATTTCACGAAGTGGCGAAGAAGAAAGTTTTGCAAATGCGTCACCTTCCACTTTAAGAACTGCCAAGTCATATGCCGCACTGCCGCCAATGTATGTTGCGTCAATAGCACCCAAGCCATAATCAACACTGCCATTTGAAACAGCGATTGTTTCGTTCCCGTAGGTATAAATTTTGATTGTTCCCGCTGGTGCAACTGTTCCATTTGTTTCAACAGACACAACATGATAGTTTGTTATGATGTATGCAATGTTATTTTCCCTATCCATTTTGTAGCAAACACCCGAGCCAAGTTGCACGCCGCTGTCAAGCGGGCAATAAATGCTGACAACCTGATTTAAACACACGGCAGAAACTTTTTCTACAGTTGAGGAAGTGTCAGAAACATTTGAGCCGTAGTCTTTTAAAAACTGCTTATAGCCTTCTTCGGTGTCTTCATAAAGTCCCTTGCCAACTGCAAATTTAAACAAACCTTCAGCCGTAAGGTCTGTCCCGTTTTTGCCTGATGTCCCGTCTTGACCTTTGTCACCCCTGTCGCCTTTAAGTGAAGCCAACCACTCTTGTTCGCTGCCCTCAAAGCCGTTGTCAACTGCAATTTCATATGCCGATTTGCCATCTTTGTTGACAACAATTTGCCCGCTTAACCCATTGCAAGCGGAAAGTGTAAACACAACACTTAGGCATATCAAAACAGACAGCAGAATTTTGCCAAATTTCTTCATATCTTCCTCCACAAAAATGAGGGCTTGTCCGCCCTCATGTAAGTTTTATTCTTCCTCCGCGGAAATTTCATTTTGAACAGCAAGTTTTTCCTTAATCTTTTGCTCAATTTCGTCACGAATATCCGTATGGCGTTCAAGGAATGACTTAACATTTTCCTTGCCTTGCCCAATTTTCTCGTCATTATATGAAAACCATGAGCCACTCTTTATAATAATATTATGTTCAACAGCGAGGTCAATTATACAGCCCTCGTTGGATATTCCCTTGCCATAAATAATATCAAATTCCGCAGTTTTGAATGGTGGAGCAAGTTTATTTTTAACAACTTTAACTCTTGTTCTGTTGCCCACAATGTCGCTGCCATCTTTAAGTGCGTCAACTCGTCTAACATCAAGTCTTATGCTGGCATAAAATTTAAGGGCCTTGCCACCAGTGGTTGTTTCTGGTGAGCCGAACATAACCCCAACCTTATCTCTAAGTTGATTGATAAAAATTACGCAAGATTTGCTCTTATTGGTTATTCCAGCAAGTTTTCTTAGTGCTTGGCTCATAAGTCTTGCTTGAAGCCCAATAAAACTTTCGCCCATTTCGCCTTCAATTTCTGCCTTTGGCGTAAGAGCAGCAACAGAGTCAATGACCACAAGGTCAAACGCCCCACTTTTTACAAGTGTTTCGCAAATATCAAGTGCTTGCTCACCATTGTCTGGTTGTGACACATAAAGTTCATCAAGGTCAACGCCAAGATGTCCTGCATAAACTGGGTCAAGGGCATGTTCTGCATCAATAAAAGCGGCCGTTCCACCAAGTTTTTGTGCTTCTGCAATAATATGCAAAGACACAGTTGTTTTGCCCGATGACTCTGGCCCATAAATTTCCACAATTCTCCCACGAGGCACGCCGCCAATGCCAAGAGCATTATCCAGCACCAAGCACCCCGTTGGAATGACATCAACCTTTTCCATTGGTTGTTCACCAAGTTTCATAATTGCGCCTTTGCCAAATTGTTTTTCAATTTGCAAAATTGCTTGTTCAACACTTCTTTCCTTATCCATAGATGTCTCCTTTAAATTTTCTTATAGATATATTATACAACAGTTTGTCCCAAATAAAAATCATTTTGTCTTATTTTTTTTATCATTTCAAAAAATATTGCATTGCACGCTATTTGAATTTTTTGTTCCCTAGAACCCTCAACCTTTTTTGAAAAAACATGAATTCCCTCACTGCTTCCAACTGCAAAAAACACTTCACCCGTTTCTATATCTCCACAATTTGAAACAACAAAGTCCGCCCCAGAGTTTTCAAGCACGCCCAGTGCCATTTGATAAGCCACTTCCGAGTAGTCCACTTTTGCTTTTTTAAACAATCTTTCGTCAACACCCAAGAGTTTTGTTTTGCTTTCGCCCGTTGTTGCAATGTAACTTTCAGCCAAAATACTTTTTGCGTCTTTTATGTTTGAAAAAACAGAACTGCACATTTGCCCCGCTGTAAAGTCTTCAGCAAAAGCCACCTTTTGATGTCGCAAACTCAAAAGTGAATATACAAACTCCACTTCCGTTTCGTCTTTGTCAGAATAAATATATGGCACAAGTTTGGAATAAGCACTCATAATAAGGCTGTTTGCATAGTCACTTCTAACACCCTTCGGCACATAAAACACAACTTCTCCCGCCAAAAGATATTCGCTACACACCACTTCAATTCCATGCTTATTTTTGATGTTTTCCCTAAGAAGTGAGGTCATTTCACTAAGTTTAATTCCAAATGTTTTAAGCACAAAAGTTTTGCTTGCTGTTGGCTGAAATTTTAAGATATATGGCAACACTGATGAGAAAAACATATAATTTAGTTCGCTATGTTCCAGTGGCAAAAGGAAAAATGACTTATTCTCGCTTTCAATCAAAGCCCCTTGAAATATGCCCTTTGGGTTTTTGATAGTCCTTGCAAGCTCGGGCATTTGAGCGTAGGTCATGTCGTCTTTTTTAAGGACAATGGTGTTAAGTCTTGAATATTCCTCAATGTTATTTTTTGCAAAAACACTGCTTGACATTTTGCAACCGAACATTTCGCACATGACCATTTTGCACATATAAACTTTTTCAAATTCATTTTCGCAAACAACAATAAGAGAGTCAACTTCCTCTATTCCCGCCTTAAATTCTGCTTGAACAAGTTTTGACAGTGGTTTTATCACCTTGCAAAACACCACATCTTGTCCGTTTTTGGCAAGTGCGGAACATATGAGGCTTGTTGTGTTGTTCTTGTGTTGCGAAATTATTTCACTTTGCGAAACAACAATCAGCCCAACTCTCATTGTTTATCTCCCGTAACTTCTTTTTTTGGTTCTTCCTTAAAAAGTTGCTTGTTGCCTGCACAATAATGCACACAAGACATGATAGTAAGAAGAACAGTAAGCGCAAGCCCAATGTAGCTTATAACTACAATTCCTTGATATGCCCAACCGCTAAATATTCCAATGCTACATAAATAAGCCACAAACATAAACAATGTAACTGTAACAAATTGCACAGTTGCCTTAATCTTTCCCCACATATCTGCAGAGATTATTATGTTTTTGCTTGCTCCAAGTTGTCTTAAAGCACTGACCAAAAATTCCCTGCAAATGACAATAATTGCAGAAATTACACCAAGTGGAGCAATAATCGCCCCGTCACAAACAACAAGCAAAAGCCCTGTTGCAACAAGCATTTTGTCGGCGATAGAGTCAAGAAATGTGCCTAAAACGGTGATTAAGTTTCTGCTCCTTGCAATTTTTCCGTCAAGAAAATCTGTAAGCACTGCAACAACAAAAAGTATAGTTGCAATAAGTTTCCCTCCTGGCACAAAACTGCTTGCGAGATAGAAGAAAATTATAAATGGAATAAGTATAATTCTCAACATAGTTATTTTATTTGGCAAATTCATTTTTCCCTCCAAAATTAGTAAGTGGTTGTCCTTTCCACTTCACCAACAAAAATTTCATCAACATATTTTATAATTTTCACATCAGCAAACGAGCCAATTTTGTGACGCTTAAATGACGAAAAGTAAATTTCAAAATCTACATCAGGCGCACTGAAATATCC
>CAKVNA010000090.1 GCA_934776915.1 uncultured Clostridia bacterium | reverse complement strand
TGGTGCAACATTTGTGAATACACAAGCACTTCAAAATAGTTCTGGTGGACGAGGGAAGCGGGTTGTGCAAATAAACACAACTAAAAATGCGAGTGGAACTGCAAGAACATATAAATACAGTTGGGACGGCTCAACATGGTCAAATGGTGCAAGTTTAGTAGAAAAAACAACTCAAGGTGACCAAACATTATACGCCCGTGTCTATCCAACTGGCGGGGAGCATTATAGGGGTTATGTTCAAACATCCATAGTGGTGCATTTGAATAAGTTGCCCGTGCCATATACTTATGCTATAGTTAGAACAGGGCTTAGTGGTTATTGGAAATGTCACAGCAAAAGAATGGTGTCAAATTCAACGTTATACACACGGACGTGGAAGGACGGTGATTCCGTTCCAGGATATAGTGCTTTCACTGATAATAGCACTCATGGACTAAGTTGGAATGGCTGGATGATTGCAATGACAAAAAGCTATTGCACGCAGGCCTATCATGCACTCAATGGCTTTGTGGATAGTGATGTACAGACTCAGTGGGCTACTGCAAGCTCTTATGATGGCGCTATGGGGACACAAACATACCACTATGCCCAAGATGACGGAACTTTGACAACATAGCACAACCACTGATGACGGACAACTTACAACCTATCGAATTATAAATTCTGCAATATAGCAAATAAAATACCGATGAAAGTACAAATTGAAAGATTTGAACCATGAAGCCATAGAAAAAACCGACATCTTAGTCAAAGGCGGAGTTAGATAAAATAAGAAAGAAGAAATAAAAAATAAGAGTGTTATAGAAACAAAAATAAAAAATAAGAATGTAATCGGGGAAAAAAGAAGAACTGAATAAAAAAAATCAAATATATAACTTTGCATAAGGTGTGGGCGGTGAAATTCCCTAAAACAAAGGCTTTTGGATGCGCCCAAAAATCTTTTGATGTCAAACAAAAATGCACACTTGACATCACTTGACATCAGATGAACAAAGTAAGTAGCATGAAAAATTTTCTAGTGCTATTTTTTGATAGTTGTTAATTATAGGTATTTATGATAGATTAAATTAAAAAATATTGATGAAACTAAAAAAAATTGAAAAAAATTAAAATTTTGTATGCATTTTCTTAAAATATATGCTACAATAGAAATAGGAATTCAATTTTAAGGGGGAAAATAAATTGAAAAAGAGATTATTGAGTTTTATTTTTGCTTTAGCTTTTATTTTAACAGGAGCATTTTGTTTAACAGCTTGTGGAGAAAATTCTTCTCCATCAAAAACTTTAACTAGTATTACAAGTAATGTCATTTCACATAGTCATTATGATGGCTCTCAGTTTAATTATACCTATGGTGAAACAATTCAAATTTCAAAAAGTGACTTTATGGTAATTGCTCATTATTCAGATAACAGTGAAACAAGTGTTTCAGATTTTACTTTAGATACTTCAAATTTGCCAATAGGCATAGTTTCTGTAGGTACATATGAAATATCAGTACACTATCAATCGAAATCAAATAGTTATAATGTTGTAGTTAATGAACAATCATTAGATTTAAGTGCTCCAAGCTTTGAAAATCCTGTTTATACTGGTGAAGAAATAGATTTCACTTCAATTTCAGCAATCAAAACATTTATGACTGAAAATAATCTTAAAGTGGCTCAAGACAGCCAAAGTTCAGTTCAAACAAATGCAGGAGATTATACTTTAAAACTTGAATCCAATAATGCTAACATTACAGGGTCTTTTGATATAAATTGGCAAATTACTAAAAAGCCAATAGTTCTTGCAGATTTTCTTGTTAGTACAGGTTTAACCCAAAACAACGAAAACAAGAATATTTATGAAGTTACTTACAATGGAAGCTCATACAATTTATCATCAAACGCTAACTATATTGAAGTTTCAAACGACACTTCTTATACAAATGCTGGAGATTATTATTATAATTTCACAACCGATTTAAATCACAAATTTATCACTAATGGCAATGAATACACTACATCAGATGAAGAAGAACTAAATTTAACTTTAAGAATAAATAAAATTCAATTAAATTTTAATAAGAACGACATTACCTTAACACAAAATAATTGTGCCTACACAGGCTCAGCATTTACTTTGCAAGAATTATTGGCTCCAAATTATTCAACTCTTTCGTCTTATTTTGATATCACTTTACATAATGACAATTTAACTGATGTTGGAACTAAAAATATTGTTTTAACAGCCAAAGACAGCATTTGCGCCAATTATAAATATAATAATGGAGATGAAATTACTAGAGATGAAATTAATCTATATTTTACCATTGTGAAAACTACTCCAAATTATGAAGACATAGACACAGTCAACAATATCACTTTTGAGGTAAGTTATAGCGAAAATTTAACGCTTTCTTCAATTATAAATTCAATTAATTTAACACCAACTTCTGTTTCTTGGCTTCAAGAAAACTTGGGCTATTCAGACTGTTCAGTTTTAGAAAGTAATGACAATGAAATTCTTTCTGCCGGCACTTATAAAAAAATTATTTCTTACACTCCAAATTATAATAGCAACCCTGTAAACATTCAAGTAACTGTTGTTGTAGACAAAGTTACAATCTATATAGACCCTAATTGGAGTTTCTACAGAAACAATTCTCTCATATATAAAGAAAGTGATATAACTTATGATATAACTTATCCAGTTGAAGTTGAATTTGTAACCGGAAATGATGAGGTTACTGCAAGCTTACAAACTTACTATAAACAAACCGAGGTTAATAATTATGGCAGTGAAAATATTGTATCACCTCAAAATGCGGGTTACTACAAAACCATTGCTACATTAAGTTGTGATCCAAACCATCAAATTTGTGTTTATGGTTCAACAGACGTAGTTACAGAACAAACCAAAGAATGGAGAATAAAACAAGCACAATATTATGGCACTATCTCTTGGGGTGGCGTAACGATTAATTCATCGTTAGATTCAACCATACTTTTTGCTCCAACAGAGGCAACTACGCTTTCGGCTAATTTAAGCGAAGCCCCAACAGAACAATTTTCTGTTTCGCTGCTCACAAAATATAAAGCTCCTGCAAGTGACGAATTTACTACAATAGATAGCTCAAACATTCTAGCAGCTGGAATTTATCAAGCAACGGCAACAATAACTTGCACATCAGGAAACTATACAATAGCTAATGGTGAGGCTACAGTAATCTTTGAAATTATCCCATCGCAAGTTGACTGTTCAAAAACAACTCTAGCTATCGAAAACAGAACTTATACAAAAACTGAGTGGTTAGAAAAATATTCTACTACAAATAATTGGTTGACAAATGTAAAAGGAATTATGGCGTTTTGGGAAGTTTTAGATGAAAACGGCAATAGTGCAACCAATTTGAAAACAAACATAGAAAATGGTGTTCCAGGTAAATACACAATAATTTTGACTAGTGTAATTGTAAACAACAGTTATCAAAATCATGAAAATGCTACACTAATTAATGATGAACATTTAAATCCAACAAGTGATGCTGACAAATTAAAAGTTGATGTTATTATAGTAGAAGATCCTCTTGCGTAATCAGATATCAGTGGGTAGAGTTCTGTATTTGTAAATATGGCTGTTATAAACAAAAACAATGTTGACATATCAAATTATTCAGAAATTTATGAAATGACAAGTTCAATAAGATTATCAAATTTAGGTTATACCGACGATGGCAGTGGAAACTACACACAAACAGGAACAATAGCGACTGCTATAGCAAGTGCAGACAATAACACTATATCAGGCACATGCAACTTTGGTAAAGGTAGTTTTGATGAACTAATTGCAACAAATCAACCATATGTATATACCTATAATGAGGAAGGAGCAGATTCTATAAAAATTTATATTGCAGACAAAATTCAAGTTATAAAAAGTTTGTTTTAACAACTGATGAAAGCACAGACAATTATTGTAATTTAGTTATAAAAATTTCTGTTTCTAATGATGACAACTGGAATGATTTTGAACAATATTGGCTTGTTCAAATACATAAGAATAACTAACAATACGGCAACTCTTTATGAGGGCAAAAAAATACAACCGAGCAAGGTTGTATTTTTTTGTATTTTGTTTTCTTATTTAAAGAAAATATACATTCCACCAAATGCAAAGAATAGCACACCACCAACCAATGCAA
>CAKVNA010000089.1 GCA_934776915.1 uncultured Clostridia bacterium | reverse complement strand
GATTAGTAGTTTCTTATAAGCCCAACGACTTTGCCGAGGATTGTGGCATCTTTGCAGATAATTGGTTTCATGTAGTCGTTTTCTGGTTGGAGGCGGATTTGACCGTCTTCTTTGAAAAATCTTTTGACAGTGGCACAGCCGTTTATCATAGCAACCACAATTTCAGAATTTTCGGCGGTGTTTTGTTGTTTTACAACAATTTTGTCCTTGTTATAGATGCCGGCGTTTATCATGCTGTCGCCTTTAACTGTTAGCATAAAGACTTGACCGCTTGTATTGAACAATCTTTGAGGGAATTCATACACTTCATCATAGTTTTCGTATGCCAAAATTGGCTGACCAGCAGCGACTTCACCAAGAAGTGGAATTTGAATTGTTGGTTCTTTTTCTTGTGGTTTTTCTTCTTTCAAAAGTTGGATTGCACGATTCCTTGCATCGCGGCGTCTGATATAGCCTCGTTCTTCCAGTTTGTCAAGATAATATTTCATTGTTGCAGTGGACAGAATTCCAAGTTCTTTCATCATTTCCCTTAGGGAAGGCTGATAGCCACGCTCGGAAATCCAGTTTTTTATCATATTATATGAAAGTTCCAGTTTTTGGTCCAAGGCTTCTGCACGCTTTGCGGCTGTTTCTGTTTTATATTTTTTTTCAGTTTCTATCATAATTTCTCCCCAACTTATAATTTTATTTCGAGATAATTGTAACACAAAAAAAACAACAAGTCAAACATATGTTTAAAATATTTTAAACTTTTTATTTAAAATGTTGTTTTATGTTGATAGGGAATGGGTTAGTTTTCGTCATTGTCACGAAGTTTAACAACATTTGCGACACGCCTTCTTGCGTCTTCTGAAATGGCGGCATAGTGTTTCTTTGTGGTGTTGACATCTCTGTGTCCTAGGACATCAGCCACAATATATATGTCGCCCGTTTCTCTATATAAATTTGTGCCATAAGTGCTACGCAATTTGTGTGGTGTTATATGTTTTAGGGGAATGCATTCTTGGCTATATTTTTTGACCAGTTGCTCAACCGCTCGGACACCAATTCGTTTGTTTTGAATGGACAAAAATAGGGCATGTTCGTTAGGGGACACAAATTCATTATTTAATCTTTCGTCAAGATAGTTTTGTAGGGCAGTGGACACTTCGTCAGAGAAGTATAAAATGGTTTGTGCTCCGCCTTTGCGTGTAATTTTAAAGCCGTTTGTTTCAAAATCAATATCTTCTACATTCAGTCCAACACATTCGCTTACACGAATTCCCGTGCCAAGCAAGAGGGTTAGAATGGCGATGTCACGAGTTCTTGTAAGTTTGTTGTATGATTGTTGGCGTTTTGAAAAGTCTTTAGGGTGTTCTGCAGTGTCCAAGAGTTTTACAACCTCGTCAACTTCAAGACGAATAATCTCTTTATCTCTTATTTTTGGTGTATCAATTTTTGTGGTAACATTTTGTCTCAATTTGTCTTTTCTATAAAAATATCTAAATAGACTTCTAACTGCGGACAGTTTTCTTGCTTTTGCCCTTGCGTCATTTGAAAACTGTTCACCATTCTTTTTGTAGTTGGACAAATAGTTTAGATAAATCTCAAGGTCAGTTTGAGTGATATTATTCAAGTCCTCAAGTGTTATATCCTTAATCTTTTTGCCGACAAATCCGTCTATTTCTTGAACCAAAAATTCAAAGAATGTTTTTAAGTCATTGGCGTATCCAAGGCGGGTGAGGGGGGTTGTTTTATTTTCAATTCCCCTAAAATATTCGTCACAAAATGAAGGCAATGAGATTAGCATAACCTTTAACTGGTTCGAATTTTTGAGATTTCGTTCGGCAAAATAATCTGTGTTTTTCATATCATAAATTTTAGCAACATTTTGAAGTTTTGTCCAACAAATTTAATTTCTTTTGTAATTTTGGATATTTGTGAAAAAATATTTGATAGAAGTTGACTTTTTTTGCAGATATACTTATACTATAGCAGTAAACAAAGCACAAGACTTTGCTATTTACAAGGACTAATAAATTTAGTTTTAAATTTTTAAACGAGGATAAAATTATGATTTCACTTGAACTTATTAAACAAGACCCAAAGAAAATTGAAGAATTGCTTGCAAAGAAGGGTTGCGAAGTAGATTTTGCACCAGTGATTGCATGGGACAAGGAAAGAAGGGATATTATTCAAGAGGTTGAAGCCCTTAAATCTCAGAAGAATAAAGTTAGCGCACAAATTCCTGTTCTAAAAAAAGAAGGGAAGGATACCGCAAGCATTTTTGAGGAGATGAAACTTCTTGGACATAAAATTGAAGAATTAGACGAAAAACTTGCCAAAGTTGAGCAACAAATTTTTGACTTTGTGTCTGTTTTGCCAAACCCACCAGATGAAGACCTTTTGCCCGGCGGAAAGGAAAACAATAAAGTTTTAAGACAAGGCAACAAAAAGCCTGAATTTGGTTTTAAGCCAAAGAACCATGTGGAACTTTGCACGGACCTTGGACTAGTCGATTATGAACGTGGCGTAAAACTTGCAGGCAACGGGGCTTGGATATACAGAGGCATTGGAGCAAGGCTTGAATGGGCACTTCTTAACTATTTTGTTGACGAACACACAAAAGACGGTTATGAATTTATTTTGCCACCACATATGCTTAACTACGCTTGCGGCTTCGGGGCAGGGCAATTCCCAAAATTCAGTGATGAAGTTTATTGGATAGACAGCAAAGACGAAAAATCTAAATTCCTTCTTCCAACAGCAGAAACAGCACTTGTAAACCTTTATAAAGGCGAAATTATCCCAGAAGAAGAGTTGCCAAAGAAATTTTTTGCTTACACTCCATGCTATAGGCGTGAAGCGGGAAGTTATAGACAAGAAGAGCGTGGCATGATTAGAGGTCACCAATTCAATAAAGTTGAAATGGTGCAATATACAACTCCAGAACAAGGCTCACAAGCATTTGAAGAACTTGTGACAAAAGCAGAGAACCTTGTTAAAAATCTTGGGCTTCATTATCAAGTGTCAAAACTTGCATCGGGCGATTGTTCAGCTTCTATGAGAAGGACATATGACATTGAAGTTTGGATTCCAAGCATGGGAATTTATAAGGAAGTTTCTTCTGCCTCAAACGCTGGAGATTATCAAGCCCGCAGAAACAATACTCGTTACAGAGATTCAAAGACCAAGAAAACAGAATTTGTCTATACACTTAATGCCAGCGGACTTGCAACTTCAAGACTTATCCCAGCCATTGTGGAACAATATCAAAATGCAGACGGCAGCGTGACCGTGCCAGAAGTCTTGAGAAAATATTTGGGTGGATTGGAAGTTATTAAGAAATAATTTTGATTTGAGGTGATGCATGAACGCAGAAACGATTGTTCAACTGTCACAACTAAAAAATAAAGAAAAAGTGCAGGACTTTTATACAAAAGCCCTGTCATTTTTAACTGCATCTTTGGGAGAGTTGGTTGATAGCAGACAAGTGCAGAATTTTGACGAAAAGACGACAAAAATATTCCCAATGGGTGAATACACAAACAACACTTTCATTGACGAAATGGGTGAACTTGAAATTGTTGTTGCTTCATCGAACCCACAACTTGAACTTGCCAATTCAATTCTCTCTAAACATAAAAACACAAAAGGGAATGACGGGACCCTCCTTGCCATGGGCACATACGCAGATTTAATTCCAAAGCTAGCACAAATTATGTCACAGTATTTTGCAGAAAAAACAACATTTCTGCTTGTAGATGATGGAATGAAAATCTTTTGTGCAAAAGAGTTTGGCTTTAAAATCTTAATTCGCTTTGCAACATATTCTGAAAGTGACTCAAATGCTATCTTGTCATTTTGGAACCCGCTTAGAAATTCGAGCCAAAAAATCGACCTATTTTCTTATAATGAGCAAATGGACACAAAAGACGATTTGACAAAGGGGAATTACAAAAAAGTTATTAGAATATTTAAAAACTTACGAAAATCTATTCTGATGAACAAATGGATGACCGCCAGTCAGATGAACAAATATTTCATAGAGTTGATAGTCTTCAACATCCCAAACACTTTGCTCTGTGGTGAAAACATCGAAAAAGTTTTTTATAAATCTCTTAATTTTCTCTTAAACTGCAATGTAGGGAAGTTTAAGTCTTTTGATGGGGGATTGTTGAACGATTTTGCCTTTGCTGACATAAATTATTCAAACATAAGAACCTTTTTGAA
>CAKVNA010000088.1 GCA_934776915.1 uncultured Clostridia bacterium | reverse complement strand
GTCATAGGGCTTTCCCAAAAAGTAAACTGTGCCAGTGTCTTTCCAGTGATAATCTTGGGCGGCTTTTATGTTGTTTGAGTCAAGTCCGCTTAATAGGAAAACTTGCTTTTGTGCCTTTATGTTTTTAAACTTTATCCCTTGGAAAAAACTCTCGGCAGAAGATAGTGTTTGTCCTTTGAAGTAGAATTTGTAAGGGAATAGGTTGGACAAAATCTTTGGCAATGCTCCATGCAACTTGTATCCAACATTCACAAAGGTTTCGCTCTCGCCCAAAAGTTCTGCGTTTTCATTTTCTCTTATGCAAACACCATCGCAAAACAACGCCCCGTTCTTTTCCTCAATTTCCTTTGGGACAAAATTATATTGCTTTTTAAACTCTTGGAATTTTCGCAATTCCTTTTTTATTTTTGCGTCAAGAATAAAATTTCTCATATTTCTCCTTGCTATTATATAACCCAGCCTTGCTAGGTGGTTGTATTTTTTAATTGTATAGATACTCTATATTTTATCATATCATATTTTATAGCAACAGGGAAAGGAAATTTGGAATAAAAAAAACCGAACGGGTTGTTCGGATTGCATGGTGGGCAATAAGAGACTCGAACTCCTGACTTCCACTACGTCAAAGTGACACTCTACCAACTGAGTTAATTGCCCAAAAAAAGAGGGGTTCGCAAGTGAAGGGTAAAAGAGTTAAACTTCACTTGCGGGAATATTATTGCACAGTTTGATAAATAAATCAAGTGTTTTTTAGAAAGTTTTTTATATTTTTTGCCCCTCATTCAACAGTGCAAATATTTATGCTGTTGGTTGGAGTGGCGGTGTCGCTTGGAACTCCAAAGGTCATAACAATTTTGTCACCAGTTTTGGCAAGTTTCAGTTCTTTCACCACTTTTGAGGCGTAAGAGGTCAGTTCTTCCAAGTTTTGCTTAACTTCTGCAACAAGAGGCACAACCCCCCAGCAGAGAGCAAGACTGTTTTTTGTCCACTCGTCATGGGTTATGGCAACAATCGTGGCTTCTGGTCTAAATCTGGACACAGCACAAGCGGTCTTTCCGCAATCGGTCCAGCACACAATGGCTTTTGCATGCACACTTTTTGCCGTTTCGCAAGCAGAATGGGCAATTACATCAAGTGGAGTTTTCTCGCCCGTCAGTTCTGGGTTGAAGTCCTTGTCATAATTCACTTGCTTTTCTGTGGCCATGGCAATTTTGCTCATTGTTGTTGCACTTTCAACGGGATAAATTCCGCTTGCAGTTTCGCCCGAAAGCATGGTTGCGCCTGTCTTGTCATAAATTGCTTGTGCCACATCTGTGGTTTCGGCTCTGGTTGGTCGTCTGCGACGAGTCATAGATTCAAGCATTTCCGTTGCGACAATAACTTTTTTTCCCTTTAGGACAGATTTTTCAATCATTCTTTTTTGAACGGCTGGAATGTGCTCAATAGGAATTTCAGTCCCCATATCTCCCCTTGCCACCATAATGCCGTCACTCACATCAATAATCTTGTCAAGATTGTTTATTCCCTCGGCACTTTCAATTTTGGAAATTATCTGCTGGTGCCCACCAAGAGAACGGATAAGTTCTTGCATTTCAAGCACATCAACTGGCGAATTTACAAACGAAGCCGAGATATATTCAACATTGTTTTTTACTGCAAAGCGAATGTTTTCCTCGTCTTTTTTACTAATAAAGGGAAGGGGAAGCCTTATGTGTGGAATGGAAATGCTCTTGTGATTGGAAAGTTCTCCACCAACATTTACAGAACAAACAATGTTTCGCCCCTCAATCTTTTTAACTGTAAATTCAAGAAGCCCGTTGTTGGCATAAATCTTTTGCTTTGGCTTTAATATCTCGAGCAATTCTGGATATGGACAAGACACATATTTGTCCGTTCCGATTGTGTGGTCTGTGCAGAAAGTGAACAAATCTCCCTTATTTAGCAACACTTTGCCGTCCTCAAACTCTCCCACCCGAATCTCTGGTCCACAAGTGTCAACCATAATTGCACATGGAATATTCAAGGCATTTCTTGCCCGCACAACATTGTTCAAGGTTTCTTGATGTCCTGCCAAATCGCCATGGCTCATGTTAAGCCTTGCAACATTCATGCCCGCACGCAAAAGTTTGGTGATTGTTGCATAGTCGTTGCTCGCTGGGCCCAAAGTGCAAACCATTTTTGTTTTTTTCATATTTCTCTCCTATATATTTTACTCTTTCTTTCTCATCATTGCTACGCACAAAATTATACGCCACTTTCAAACTTTTATCTACTAATTTTAACCAATTTTTCAAAATTCCAATTATTCTCCTCATATTTCCCACTTCCGCCGCACAAAATATTGTTGTAAAAGTCTTATTGTTTTGCAAGAAATATTTGGGATAACAAATTGAGCGGTCGGGTGAGTTTGAAAGAAATATAATTTCACAAAAATTTTTGCAAAAAACCAATCATTCTTATTAAAATCGCTAGACAAATAGGGACTTTTGGGTTATAATTCTTGTGTTAACGACCGAAAATTCGAGAGGTAAATTATGAAAAAAGAAATGATATACGAAGAAGTCCTTGCAATGCTCAACGACCGTGTGGACTACAAGTCCATAACTTTGTCCGAAGTGGCAAAACGCTGCAACATGGGCAAAAGCACAATCTATGAATATTTTGCAAGCAAAGACGAAATGGTGTTTAATAGCATTATCTATTATCTTAACAAAATGGTTAAGTTTTTTTCCAGCAGTTTTAAAGTCACAACTTTCAGAACCAGCCTAAGAACATTTATCAAGGCTGTTATTATTACCATGAAAGCAAACTATTGGATGGTCATGCCATGGACATTTATTGACAATTATGTTCCATTCCTAAACGAACATGATGCCGACACCATTACAGAAATGCTTTACAAAAGCAAAGAAGTTGTCTTTTCTTTGTTCACCCAAATTTGTCAAAAGGGTGAAGAAGAAGGAACTCTGTTTAAAATTGACGACACAAGAATGAACTTCGCTTTCTGCGGAATTATTGGCAGTTTAAGTGAAGAAATTGACAGCAACTATGACCTTGAAAGCGAAGAAAGCAAATTGTTTGTGGAGGACCTTTGCTCTTGCGTGGCAAAACAACTTAACTAGAGGCTTTTATGGAAGTAAATGAAAAAACAATAACGGGGCTGACAACTGCCGAGGCAAAAGACCGACTTAAACACGGACTTGGCAACACCACCCTCACCAAAACATCTAAAACATATACTCAAATTTTTTTGGGCAATATTTTTACTTGGTTCAACTTAATTTGTTTTTTGATTGCAGGTGTGCTTATTTACATAGGCAGTTTTGAAAATGTTACATTTATTGTAGTTTTTATGGCAAATCTTATCATTGGACTTGCACAAGAAATTAAAGCCAAAAAAATGGTGGACAAAATTTCTGTTATATCCGCCTCCAAAGTAGATGTATTGCGTGATGGCGAACATCAGTTGATAGAAACGGACAAAGTTGTTGTTGGTGATGTTATAACACTTCACTCGGGTGAGCAAGTGTGCGCAGACCTAATTGTCCTAGACGGAACGGTGGAAGCAAATGAAAGTTTGCTCACTGGCGAAAGCAAGCCTATAAAGAAAAATATCGGTGACACACTATTGGGCGGAAGTTTTATCGTCAGCGGCAAGTGCGTGGCAAGGGCAGAAAAAGTTGGCATGGAAACATACAGTTCTACGCTTATAAAAAAGGCTCGTCAACTTAAGTCCAATCAAAGTGACATTCTAAAAACTCTTAACTTTATAATAAAAGTCATTGGAATTTTGCTTATCCCGCTTGGCATATTTACTTTCCTTGACACCTATCACAACGGCACACTTTATGAAGCTATAAAGGAAACATCTGGGTCAATCATAGGCATGATGCCTGTGGGAATGTATCTACTCACATCTGTGTCGCTTGTTGTAGGAGTTTTGACCCTTGCCAAAAAGAAAACCCTTGTCCAAGATCTATATTCCATAGAAACCTTGGCACGAGTAAATGTTTTGTGCCTTGACAAAACGGGAACACTTACAGACGGCACAATGTCGGTGAAAAATGTTATCCCACTAAACTTCCCAAGCGAGAAAATTTTTGAAATTATGCAAAGTTATGCCAAAGCGACCAAAACTCTAAACTCCACAGCCATTGCCCTTGACAAATATTTCTGGGTGCAAGATAGCAAACTTACAATCGCTACAGAAGTTATGGAATTTAGCAGCGAGAAAAAGTTTTCGGCAGTCAATCTTGGTGA
>CAKVNA010000087.1 GCA_934776915.1 uncultured Clostridia bacterium | reverse complement strand
TGGACACACAACCCTTGCTTACACAAAATATGCTTAGGTTGTGTTTTTTTATGAAAAAAAAGTTTTATCTTAGGCTGATTGATGTTATCAACCTATTTTTGCCACCTTATGTCAGAAACGGCAAGTCCAAACAAGTGGACTATGTGTCACTTAACACAGACACAATCCCAGACCTTGGACGGTCGAAAAAGCATCTAAATCTTTTGCTTAAACTTAGAGAATGTGGCAGTGCAAAACGGGCTGACATTGCAAAGGAATATGGGCAATCAGCACTGAATTCAGTTATAGAAAAGGGATATGTAAAAGTTGTTTCACAAGATGAAAGGCGAAAGCCACAAAACCAGTTTACAGTTGCCAAAAAAGCAATAACCCTAAACCCCACTCAACAGAAAGCGGTGGATACCATTTCAAACAGTAAATATGCCACCTATCTTTTGCATGGTGTAACAGGAAGTGGCAAGACTGAAGTTTATATTAACTGCATAAAAAACGCCCTAGAACATGGCAAAACAGCCATTATGCTAGTGCCAGAAATATCTCTTACTCCACAGATGTTTGCAAGGTTTAAAAACGCTTTTGGTGACACTGTTGCAATATTGCACAGCAACCTATCAAGTGGCGAAAGATTTGACGAATGGCAACGGCTTAAATCAGGGCAAGCAAAAATAGCAATTGGGGCAAGGTCGTGTATATTTGCTCCGCTTGAAAACATTGGCGTTATCGTTATTGACGAGGAACACGACTCAAGTTATTATTCCGAAAGCAACCCTCGTTATCACACTCACGAAGTGGCAAGATATCTTGCATATCTTAATGATTGCCCACTAATTTTGGGCTCTGCCACTCCAAGCATTGAAAGTTCATATCTTGCTTCAATCGGGGAATACAGAAAAATTATCCTTCCCAACAGAGCCAACGATAAGGAACTTCCAACAATAGAGATTGTGGATATGTTAAGTGAAATCAGAAATGGCAACACAGGGATATTTTCTCAAAAGTTTTTGGGCGAACTTGACGCTTGCATATCTCAAGGCAGACAAGCAATGATATTTATAAACAGACGAGGCTTTTCTTCTTTTGTCATGTGCAGAAATTGTGGTTATGTGCCAAAATGTGAAGATTGTGATGTTTCGCTTGTTTATCACAAAGAGGACAACCTCTTGAAATGTCACTATTGCAACAGACGATACAAAATGCTATCCCGTTGCCCAAAATGTGGCAGTGTGTCACTCAGAACGGGGGCAGTTGGCACAGAACAAGTGGTGGAAGAACTGAAAAAAATGACCAATGTGCCAGTGTTTAGGTTGGACAATGACACCACTCAAAACAAGTCAGCCTATGTTGATATTTTGCAAAAATTTAATATGACAAAGCCCGCCATTTTGGTTGGCACTCAAATGATAGCAAAGGGACATGACTTTGAGGGTGTTACGCTTGTTGGAATTGTTGACGCAGATGTAAGTTTGCACTTTTCGGACTACAGAGCCATAGAAAGAACTTTCCAACTGATAACCCAAGTGTCTGGCAGAGCGGGCAGAAGTGAAGGTGAAGGCAAGGTCGTTTTGCAAACTTATTATCCAAAACATTTTGCCTACAGATGTGCTGTGGACTATAACTATGACACCTTTTTCAAAAGGGAATTGTCCCTTAGAGAAGCAACTCACTTTCCACCTTTTGTTACAATGCTAAGAGTGCTTGTAACAAGTGAAAACGAAACAAAAGCACAAGACACCTTGCAACAGATTTACAATCAAATTAAAACTCTTAAGGAGCAAACCTATACAAGTGATTTTGTCTATCTATCCGCCATGCGTTGCCCAAAAAAGCGACTTCAAAAGAACTTCCGCTATCAAATTATGATAAGAATTTATAGAAAAAATGAAGACGCAATCATTCCTCAAATTTATGACGCATGCGACAGTGTGAAGAAAAATGGTGTTTCAATATTCGTGGAACTTGACCCACAAAATTTAAGTTGAGAATTTTGATTTGACAAACAATAATCTTGTTATATAATAAATACATATGGAGGTTGCAAAGTGGCAACAAGAAGAATAATTACAATAGAAAATGAAATATTAAGAAAAAAATCAAAGGAAATCACACGTTTTGACGAAAGTCTGTGGGAACTTTTGGACGATATGAAAGAAACTCTTGAAAAATCGGGCGGAGTGGGGCTTGCCAGCGTTCAGGTTGGAGTCCTAAAAAGAGCATTTGTTATAAGTGTAAACAACTGTTATCTTGAAGTGATTAACCCAAGAATTGTCAAGTCGTCTGGCAGTCAAACGGGGCTTGAAGGGTGTTTAAGTATTCCAGGCAAGCAAGCCAAGGTCGCAAGACCTAACAAGGTGACTGTGGAGTTTGTAGATAGATTTAACTTCCCAATGAGTATAACCACAACAGATTTTATGGCTCGTGCTTTTTGCCATGAATATGACCACCTAGATGGCATACTGTATATTGACCGCATCAAAAACAAGGGGGAATAAATGAAGGTTGTATTCCTAGGCTCAAGTGAATTTTCACTTGCTGTTTTAAAAAGACTTTTAACTTCTCACCACAATGTTCTTGCGTGTGTTATGGGGCTAGACCAAAAGGTTGGTCGTGGTGGAAAAATTGAATATTCTCCAGTAAAAAAGTTTTGTCTGTCGCAAAACATTCCTTTTTTTCAATATAAATCAATAAGCAAGCAAGGCTTTAACGACATCTCAAATCTTCACCCAGATGTGCTTGTAACGGCATCTTTTGGACAAATTTTAAGACAAAATATTCTAGACATTGCTCCACATGGGGTGATAAATGTCCATGCTTCGCTTCTTCCAAAATATCGTGGCAGTTGTCCAGCAAATTGGGTTATTATAAATGGCGAAAAACAAACGGGCGTAACTATTATGCAAACGGCTCTTTCACTTGACACAGGCGATATGCTTATGCAAAAGGCTTTTGATATAAAAGAAAATGAAACAGCAGGTGAACTGTTGTGTCGCCTAGCAGATTTTGGTGCGGAAATGTTGCCACAAGCACTTGACTTGATAGAAAGCGGAAAAGCAGTTTTTACAAAGCAAGACGAAGGTAAGTCAAGTTATTTCCCAATGCTAAAGCGAGAAACAAGTGCAATAGACTTTTCAAAATCGGCAAGGGAAATTGCAAACTTCTGCTTGGGGCTTAACCCATGGCCAGTTGCGTGGACTGTTGCAAATGGTGAAGTAATAAAGGTCTATAAAGCCACCCCACAAAACAACATTTGGGGAACTGACCTAAATGACTATAAATATGGCGAAGTGGTCAGAGCAAATGGCAAAAGTGGGCTTGTTGCAAAGTGTGGGGACGGGCTTGTGCTTCTTGATATGGTGCAAGCACCAAATGGGAAAGTCTTATCTTCAAAAGCACTTTTAAATGGCAAAAAAATTGCAGAAGGCACTATGCTTTGCGGGAGGATAAGCGATGACTGATATTCAAAGTTTATCATTGGAAGAACTTACAGATGTTATGCTTTCCTTAGGTGAAAAAAAGTTTAGGGCAGAGCAGGTCTTTCATGATATAATGCTGGGGAAAAAGATTGACGAAATTTCAACAATTTCTCAAGAACTAAAAAGCAAACTTAAAGAACAATTTTCAGACGAGCCTCTTACAATATTAACTCAAAAAAAATCTAATGATGGCACATCAAAATTTTTGTATAAATTGTCAGACGGCAACATTGTTGAAGGTGTTTTGATGTGTTACAAATTTGGCAATACTCTTTGTGTGTCCAGTCAAGTGGGCTGTCGCATGGGGTGCAAATTCTGTGCATCTGGACTTGACGGGCTTGTAAGAAACTTAACTGCGGGCGAAATAGTGTCACAAGTTATTGCAGTAAACAAACTACTTGGTGGCTCGTTGCAAGAAAGGAAAATATCCAACATTGTCTTAATGGGCAGTGGCGAACCTCTTGACAATTATGACAATCTCATTCAATTTTTAAAAATAGTTACTTGCAATCGTGGACTGAATTTCAGCGAAAGAAGCATATCTATAAGCACCTGCGGACTTGTTCCAAAAATTTATAATCTTGCAGACTCTGGGTTTAAGATTAACATTTGCCTTTCACTTCACGCCTCAAATGACGATACAAGACGACAAATTATGCCTGTGGCAAAGGGTTATACGGTGGCAGAACTTCTTGATGCGTGCGACTATTATTTTGAAAAAACAGGCAGGCGAATTTTGTTTGAATACATTATGATTAAGGACATAAATTCCTCAACTGAACATGCTTTAAGACTGGCAAAGTTGCTTTCAAAAAGAAACTGCATCGTCAATCTAATAAACTTAAATGAAGTTAAGGAAAACAACTTTAAGCGTTGCTCGGAGGAAACAATAAATCATTTCGCCGAGATATTAAAGTCGTATAATGT
>CAKVNA010000086.1 GCA_934776915.1 uncultured Clostridia bacterium | reverse complement strand
ATACCCCACTGCATATTTCTTGTGTCCATTCTTGTGCTGGTGGTGGACTGCAATATCCATAACTTGGCACCAAAATTTCACTCTTTACAAGAACTCGTGTAATAAGTGTTACGCAAGCACTTATTGAGAAAATGTTATCTTGAACATAAGCACCAATAGGGCTACTCATTGCCCCAAACACTTCAATTCTGTATGGCACGATTGAAGGTTGTGGAATAAATAGCACAACATCGTTAGGAATGGAAAGCACAGCGTTTCCACTTCCCGCCACCCCGTTTGCATCGGTGTAGTTTACAACAATAGGCACTTCTGCCTCAAAAGAAACTCTTGCAAAGTTTGGCTTGTCAGCAAGTCTTTCCACAACTAAGTTTGAAATTGTTGTATCGCCGTCAGTTGTTGCACTAACAAAGGTTAGTGGAGTTTGTGGGTTTGCTGGGTTTTGGTTTGTCAAAGCCACTTGAACATTGCTTTCTTGAATTTGCCTCATGCAAGCGTCAAGCACTTTATCCACCTGAATACACGCCTTTTCGCAAATGCCGTTTAGTGGGTTGCCAGTCATAACGCCCGGGCAAGTTCCACTGCGGTTACATGTATAAAATGACATACAAAAAACATCCTCCTTTTTCTCTTTTTCGTATTTTTTGCATTTTTGTCAAAGAATGTCCGCAAGACTCTGTCTTTTTGCTAAAAACGATTTCCACGCCGACTTTTAAACCCTTTTGTAGCAATATGTAATTCTTCAACTACACCATAATATGAAAAATTATTTTTATTTGTGAAATTGCCATATTTTTAAAACTATTTTGCACATTTGTTTGACATTTCTCGCAAAATTTTGCACAATAGATGTGATATTTAGGGGGTAAATATGAATAAAGTTTATGAACCATTGTTCACGCCTTGGAAAATAGGCAATGTTGAAATTAAAAACAGAATTGTTGTCTGTCCTATGGGTGGAACATCACTTTTTGGCTGGATGGAGCCACATCACTTTGATGAGGACGCAGCAAACTTCTTTATGGACCTTGCAAAAAATGATGCAGGACTTATTATCCCAGGCATTGCTCCAATAAGAAACATGATTGGCGGAAGGTGGCTGTATAAAGCAGACGGTGCTTTCAAGAAACTTAAACCTTACATGGAAGAATTGCACAAGACTGGCGCAAAACTTTTTGTGCAACTAACTGCTGGGTTTGGAAGGTCATTTTCCATTCCACAATCTTTGGCGGGCGTTGCTAAGAAGAAATTTTTGCGTGGAATGTTAAAACCAATTATTGACATTGATAGACTGACTGCTTCGCCAAGTGAACTTCCTTCCCGCTGGCTTGCTGGATATAGATGCCGTGCTTTAACAAAACAAGAAATTTTGGACATGATTGACGGTTTTGCAAAAACTGCGAAGAAATGCCAAGAAGCGGGCGTTGACGGTGTGGAAATTCACGCTGTGCATGAGGGTTATCTTCTTGACCAATTCACCCTTTCATACACCAATCAAAGAACTGACGAATATGGCGGAAGTTTTGAAAACAGATATCGTTTTGCAGCCGAAATTGTTAAAGCAATCAAGAAAGAATGTGGCGAGGACTACCCTGTTTCGTTAAGATATTCTGCCGTCAGCAAGACAAAAGGCTTTTGTGAAGGTGCAGTCCCTGGAGAAAAGTATAAAGAAATTGGCAGAGATATGAAAGAAAGCGAAAAGGCTGTGAAATATCTTCAAGACGCCGGATATGACATGCTTAACACCGACAATGGCACATATGACGCTTGGTATTGGGCTCACCCACCAGCATATATGCCACAAAACTGCAATTTGGAAGATGTTGCACATGTAAAACAATTTGTTGATATTCCTGTTGTTTGTGCGGGCAGAATGGAAGCGGGTGTTGCTGCAAAAGCAATTAAAGACGGACAAATTGATGCAATGGGTGTTGCAAGACAATTCTTGACTGATCCACATTGGGTTTCAAAACTTAAAGCGGACAGACTTCAAGACATTATGCCTTGCATTTGCTGTCACAATGGGTGCTTCCCTATGGCTCACTACAAAGGCGTTGCATGTGATGCAACAATGGAGGACTCCTCACATATGGCTCGCTGTGCCTTAAACCCACAAACCATGGACGGTGGAAAATATGATTACGACATGGCAAAAAGACCAAAAACTATTGCAGTTATTGGCGGCGGCATAGGCGGAATGGAGGTCGCTCGTGTTGCAACACTTCGTGGACACAAAGTTACAATATATGAAAAAACTGACAGACTTGGTGGCGTATTTATCCCAGCATCTGCCCCAAGTTTTAAGGAGAAAGACAGACAGCTCATTGCTTGGTATAAAAACCAAATGAAAGAACTTAATATTGAAATTAAGTTTAACTGTGAAGTAACTGACCTAACCAAAATAAATGCTGATGAATTTGTCATTGCAACTGGTTCAAATGCAAGAAGGCTTAAAATGGAAAACGCAGAAAGATGCCTTGACGCCATTGACTATCTTAACGGCAAAGCAGTTGGCGACAATGTTGTAATTGTTGGCGGCGGACTAACTGGTTGCGAAATTGCATATGACTTAATTTTGAAAGGCAAAAAGCCAGTGATTGTGGAAGCAAGAAATGACCTTATGGCTGTAAGCGGACTTTGCCTAGCAAACTCATCATATCTCAGAGATTACTTTAGTTACAAAAAGACTCCAGTTTATCTTGAAAGCAAATTGACAAAAATTGGTGACAAATTTGTTGAAATTGAAACATCAACTGGCGAAACGCATAAACTCAAAGCAGACGACATTATCACTTGCATTGGCTACAACCCTGCTCCTCTTTGCAAAGAGTCAGGCAACATTCACATTGTAGGTGACGCAATGCGTGTTGGCAACTTAAGAACAGTCATTTGGCGTGCATGGGATATTGCTACAAGATTGTGATATATTGTAAACTTGTTGTTTCGATTCCCTTTTAAAATTAAAATCATTATTTAATCAATTTTAAAACAAAAATAACCCTTTGTGTGTAACAAGGGGTTATTTTTTTAATCATTTTATTTGTATTTAAAAAACCCACATTGCTGTGGGAAATTTTATTCTGTTTTTGATTCTATAGGAGCAACAAACTGTTCAATGCTATCAAGAAGTGGATAAAGTCCTTTTCTTTCCTGACTTGATGTAATAACAACATCTGCTTTACAAAGTCCAAGTCTACTGCAAATCATCATCACTTGATTGTTGACTTGTGAACGAGATAATGTATCAATTTTTGTCACAACAATTTTGACATTAAGTCTGTTATAGACCAAAAATTGCAACATTTGCTCGTCTTGTTCGGTTGGAGTTCGGCGAATGTCCAAAAGCAGATACACGCATTTAAGATTTTTGGAAGTTTTAAGATATTCTTCCAAAAAGTCACCCCAATTTGTCTTTTCCTTTTTGCTAACTTGAGCATAGCCATAACCTGGCAAGTCAACAAGCAAAAATTGTTTATTGATAAGGAAATAATTTATGAGTTTTGTTTTGCCTGGTGTCGCTGAGGTTTTGGCAAGGCGTTTGCGGTTTGTAATAAAGTTGATAATCGAACTTTTGCCAACGTTGCTTCGCCCAACAAAAGCGACTTCTGGATAATCACTTTTCAAAAAATTATTATCCGCAACACTTTTCACAAATTCTGCAGAAACAACTTTCATAAATTTTTCTCCTTTTGTTTTTTGCATAGTATTATGTCTTTTGGCACAAAAAACGGTTTGTTTTTGGCTAAAAATAATAATAAATTACGCACTTTCTTCTTTCTTTTCTTCGGCTGGTTTGCGAACATACTCTGGTTCTGCACCCTTTGAAATAAAGTTTTCGCCAATGACAATGCTGTCAATGGTTTTGTCCCCTGGTGCTGTATACATAAGTGAAAGCATACTTTCCTCAAGAATTGTTCTTAACCCACGAGCACCAGTTTTAAGCTTCATTGCCTTTTTCGCAACAGCCTTAACTGCTTCGTCTTTAAAAATAAGATTTATGCCGTCCATGTCAAACATTTTTTTGTATTGTTTTGTAATGGAATTTTTTGGCTCGGTCATAATTTGCACCAAAGCATCTTCGGACAAATCATGAAGGGCAACAGTTATTGGAAGACGGCCAACAAATTCTGGGATAAGTCCAAATTTGTTTAGGTCTTGTGGTTGGATTTGCTTTATAAGATTGTAAACTTCCTCTTCCTTTGTTCCGTCAACAACATTTGCTCCAAAACCAAGTGAAGCAGTGGAAAGACGTTTTTCAACAATTTTGTCAATTCCAACAAATGCACCGCCACAAATAAACAAAATGTTTGTTGTATCAATGGCTATTGTTTCTTGTTGAGGGTGCTTTCTTCCACCTTGAGGAGGAACATTGGCAACTGTGCTTTCCAAAATTTTAAGCAAGGCTTGTTGCACACC